>CAUQYP010000071.1:0-18218 GCA_963522035.1 uncultured Noviherbaspirillum sp.
CGCGGCCTGGTCGCGCTCAGCGACGCCGCGGGCATGCTGGGCGGCCGCAGCGAAGCGCGCGTGCGCGATGCACGCTGGCAGGCGCGGCTGCCTTCCGGCATGCGCTTGCTGAACCTGGTCCGCGCACGGGACGGCGATCGCCTGTCCGAACACCTGGTGCTTGAAAGCGACGCGCCGCTTGCCGGCTGCCAGCAGGCTTTGACCCGCCTGCTCGAATACGACGGCTACATCCCGGGCCGGGTTATCGCCACTCCCGCGCCGGAAAGCGCCGTCCTGTACTTCCAGGCGCCCGGGCGGGAAGCCATGGCGGTATGCACGCGCAGCGATAAGCGCCAGACCAGCATCGTGCTCAGCATTGCAGGGCGTGGCGGGGTAGTGCGATGAATGCCGGCCAGCGCGGACAGTCCTCGGTCGAATACGCCGTCATCTGCGCCGCCATCGCGCTGGCACTGGGCCTCGGCATGGCCAACGAGGACAGCGCCTTATGGCAATTGGTCGACGCTTTACGCAATAGCTACCGGAACCATACCTACGCCATTTCCATCAGCGAATGACAAATGAAACTTGCGCTACCCGCCTTCCCGCGCTTCGGCAAGACCACCATCGTGCTGGGGTTCGCGCTTGCCATCGGCGTCATCGCAGCGCTGGCGGCCAATCGTTTCCTGGCCGGCCGCATCGAGGCGATCGAAGCCCGCAACCGGGGCACGACGGTCGAGGTGGTGGTGGCGCGCCAACGCATGAAGAAGGGCCAGGTCGTCGATGCCGACAACGTTGCGCTGCGCGCCGTGCCCACGAGCTTCGCGCATTCCAACGCGCTGACACAGGAAAGCTTTGGCAGGGTAGCCGGACGCACGCTGGCCTACGATATTCAGGCCGGCGAAATGCTGCTCGCCAGCCTGCTGCAGGCCAGCCGGCCACCGACGTTTTCGGCGCGGGTCGACGCCGGCCGGCGCGCGATGACCATCGCGGTCGATGAAATCAATTCCATCTCGGGCCTGCTGGACCCCGGCGACATGATCGACCTGATCGTCGGCCTCGAGCGCCGCGGCAAAAAGACGACGCTGCCGCTGCTGCAGGGCGTGCAGGTCATGGCGACCGGCCAGCGCGTGGTCGACGACCCGCTGACCGGCGAACGCCGGCAGTACGCCACCGTCACGCTGAACCTGACGCCGTCGCAGGCCGTCGCGCTGGTCGACGCACGGGAAGGCGGCAGGTTCACCGCGCTTTTGCGCAACCCCGAAGACAAACAGGACGCGTCCGGCGACACGGTCGACCTGGCCGCGCTGCTCGGCCAGGACCGCGCCGAAGAAAGCGAGGTGCCGGTGCTGTATGGCGGAAACAGCGGCAAGTTCACGCCGGACGCGCTGCACCTGGATGGCGCCAGGGGCGCCATGTCGCGGCCCATGGTCCCGGCAATGGCCACGGCGGCTGGTGCCGATACGACGCGCAATGCCGGCATCAAGTTCGACGCGACAGGCGCGGTGCCGCTAGTCCGGTCGGGCGCCAGTGCGCCTCCGCCTTCCGCCAGTCGCACCACGCGTCCAGGTGGCACGCGATGAGGGTTTATCGAAGCATTTGTTTCCTGTCGGCGCGCAGGCGCACCGTCGACCGGCTGGCCGGCATGTTCCAGGCACTGCTCGTGGTGCTTGCCTTGCGTGCCGCGCTGGCACTGCTGCTGCCTGCAGCAGCAGTGCCAGCCGCCGCCGCGGCCTCGCCGGTGGACATTGTCGCAGCGGCAACGCCTGCGGCCGCAGCACCGGCCGCCCCATCGGCTGCGCCACCGGCTGCGGCCCGCAACGTCTACGCCGAACAGATCAAGCCACGCAGCAAGGCGCCGTCCCTGCTGGTCAACCAGCCCTATGCGCCGATCCGCAGGATCGACGACCAGCTCGACATACCCGAAATCGAGATGTTCGTCGGCGAGTCGCGGGTCTTTCCCACGCCAGGCGTCGCCCGCATTGCTGTCGGCAATGGCCAGATCATGACTGCCGCCGCGCTCGACGGCCGCGAAACCATCCTCTTCGCCAACGGCGTCGGCACGTCCTCGCTGTTCGTCTGGAACGAGGACGGTCGTTACCAGCGGCTCAAGATCAACATCGTCCCCGGCGACACCAGCCGCTACGCCCGCGAGGTCGCTGCCTTCCTGGCGACCATTCCGGGCGCCCGCGCCTCGGTCATCGGCGACAAGGTGATCGTGGAAGGCGACGGCCTGTCCGACTTCGACCTCGGCAAGATCGATGAACTCGCCAGGCGCTATCCGCAGATCGTCAACTTCACCAACCGGCTGGGCTGGGAAAAGATGATCCTGCTGGACGTGAAGATCGTGGAGTTCCCGGTCAGCGAATTCCGCGAGCATGGCATCAAGTGGACGCCGGCCGGCGGTGCCGCCATCGCCGGCATCTGGTCGCCTTGGCGACGCGGCCGCGACGGGCCGTACCAGATCAACGTGCAGGCCAGCGGACAGGGCGGCGCACCCATCACCGCACAGCAGGAAGCGGACGGCTCGGCATCGTCCGGCGTGCCGTTGCCAACGGGTCTCAACATCCTCACCGGCATCAACCTCGGCCTGAACGCGCAGCTGAACCTGCTGGCGCAAAATGGCAGCGCCAGCATCCTGGCCGAACCGCAGCTGTCGGCACGCAACGGTGCCAAGGCAAGCTTCCTGGCAGGCGGCGAATATCCGTACACCGTTTCCACCATCAACGGCCCGACTGTCCAGTTCAAGTCCTATGGCGTCACGCTCGAGATCCAGCCCCGGGTCGACAGCCGCGGCGCGATCCGGGCGCAGATCAACAGTGAAGTCAGTTCCATCGATTCGTCCATTTCAACGCCGTCGGGGCCGGGCCTGCGCACCCGCAAGACCAACACCGAATTCAACGTCGTCAGCGGCGAGACCATCGTGCTCTCCGGCCTGCTTTCGCGCGAGACCAGCACCGACATCGACAAGGTGCCGCTGCTGGGCGACCTGCCGGTACTCGGCGCGCTGTTTCGCTCCAAGCGCTTCCAGAACAAGGAAACCGAGCTGGTGGTGTTCGTCACGCCCACCGTGGTCGACAGCCAGACGCCGGAACTGGCCGAGCGCGTGCGCCGCACCGGCGAACGGCTGGCCGAAACCATGAATGCGCCGCCCTATCTCGGCAATCCCCTGCAGCCCGGGCGCGACGCCGGCAGCTTCACGCCACTGCCCGTTGCGCAAGCCCACGCCATGTCGCTGCCCGAGCCGGCCGGCGGCAGCCTGCTGGTGGTGGTGCAGCCGAGTGCCCTGTTGCGCGAGCGGCCGGAGGCTTCCTCCTCGGTGTTGCTTACCCTGGGGCGCGGCGCCGCGGTGCGCCTGGGGGCGGGGCAGCCGGACGACGCCGGCGGCAGTCGCTGGCGCCATGTCGTGGTCGGCGACGCCACAGGATGGATTGCAGCCGACGCGGTGCGGCCTGTCAGTCATTTTGCTACCGGCACGCCACGCGACAGCCAGGATGCCAGCGTCGCCAGCGACGGCGTGCTGCTTGGTCCGATCACGACACCCGTGCCCGCGCTGGCGCCGGCAGCGGCCCCGGTGCCGCAGCAACGCTATCGCGTCAATACAGACCGGCTGGCGCTGCGCGTGACACCCGACATCAACGCGCCGGTGCTGCGCCAGTTGCGCGCCGGGACGCTGCTCGACGCCCTGCCGCAAGCGCGGCGCGGCTACTGGACGGCGGTACAGGCGGGCGGCCAGCGCGGCTGGGTCGCCAGCCAGTGGATCACGCCTGCCGACCAACCATGAGCGTTTCCGACAACCGGGAGAGTGCAATGCTGGACGTAGAGTTATTCGATAGCGATGGCAGCCGGCGCCTGCTGCAGGTGCCGGATGAAAGCATCATCGGCAAGGGCGCGCAAAACGAAATCCGGCTCGACAGCTGGCGTGTAGGTCGCGAACATGCGCGACTGTTTTCGACGAAGAGCGGGGTGCTGATCGAAGACCTGGGCGGCTTTGGCGGCGTGCTCGTCAACGGCAGCCGCATCGACGGCCAGTACGGCCCGCTGACCGGCGCCGACATGATCACCATCGGCCCCTGCCGGATGCGCGTGCTGGACAAGGCAGGTGCTGCGGGCGCAGGCGCCATGCCGTCATTGCGCCATCCCGCCTTACCACATACGCTACCTGCAGCGCAGGCGCTGCCCGAGGCGCCGCAGTCCGCCGCACAGCCTGCCATGGCGGCATTGGCGTCGGCATCGACGTCGTCTCCGGCTGCAGTGTCAGTAGCCGCCGCCGCCTCGCCCGCCGTCGACCTCCCCGCCCGCCAGCGCGAATTCGAATGGCGCAAGACCATCCACACCCGCCTCCTGGAAACCATGGACCTGCGCCGCCAGGACGTGCATGGCATGTCCGACCAGCAGCTGCGCCTTGAAACCGAGACCCTAGTGCGGCAGATCATGCGCGACGCCGACGCCGAGATTCCGCGCGAACTCGACCGGGCGCTGTTGATGGCGCAGGTGATCAACGAGGCGATCGCACTCGGCCCGCTGGAAGAGCTGCTGGCGGATGACAGCGTGTCGGAAATCATGGTCAACCGCTATGACGAGATCTACGTCGAACGGGCCGGCCGGCTGCACCGGCATCCGATGGCCTTCACCGGCGACCGCGCGGTGATGGGCGTCATCGAACGCATCGTCGCGCCGCTCGGGCGCCGCATCGACGAGTCCTCGCCGATGGTCGACGCCAGGCTCAAGGACGGCTCGCGGGTCAATGCCATCATTCCGCCGCTGGCCCTGAAGGGCCCATGCCTCACCATCCGCAAGTTTGCCCGCCACAAGCTGGGCGCCGGCGACCTGGTGCGCTTCGGCGCGATCAGCCCGCAGATGGCGTCCTTCCTGGAGACCTGCGTGGTCGGGCGCAAGAACATCGTGGTGTCCGGCGGCACCGGTTCCGGCAAGACCACGCTGCTCAACATCCTGTCCAACTTCATCCCCGGCGGCGAACGGGTGGTCACGGTGGAAGACGCGGCCGAACTCAAGCTGAGCCACGAGCATTTAATCAGCCTGGAGTCGCGCCCGGCCAACGTGGAAGGCAAGGGCGCGGTGCCGATCCGCGAGCTGGTGAAAAACACGCTGCGCATGCGGCCCGACCGCATCGTGGTCGGCGAATGCCGCGGCGCCGAGGCGCTCGACATGCTGCAGGCCATGAACACCGGACACGAGGGCTCGCTGACCACGCTGCATGCGAACACCCCGCGCGACGGCCTGGCGCGGCTGGAAACCATGGTGCTGATGGCCGGCATGGACCTGCCTCTGGTTGCCATACGCGAGCAGATCGCCAGCGCGGTGCACATCGTCGTTCAGCAGACCCGCTTCGCCTGCGGCAGCCGCAAGGTCACCAGCATCACCGAAATTAGCGGCATGGAAAGCGGCAAGATCCAGATGCAGGAACTGTTCCGCTTCGTAAGCCAGGGCTACCGCGGCGCGGACAAGCGGGTCGCCGGCTACTTCACCGGCTGCGACATGGTGCCGACGTTCTATGAAGAGCTCCAGGCCTCCGGCGCGCAGCTCGACATGGCGATCTTCCGACCGGTGGAAGTCGACGGCGCCGAGCAGCGCAACCGCATGGAGACGCGATGAGCGGCCTGGACATGAAGCTGCCGGTGCTGGCGGCGATTGCGCTTGCAGCGGGCCTGCTGGCCTGGTTTGCCGCGCATGCCAGCGCCGGCGCGCTGGGGCGCTACCGCAGCGAATTCACCGAGCGCACCCGCTTCCAGGCGCAGGAGTTCTTCCTGTTCGTCGACCCCCGGCACCTGTTCGCGGTCAATATCGCGGTCATGCTGCTGGGCGCGATGCTGGCCTGGGTCGTCACCGGCAGCGTGGTCATCGCCCTCCCGGTGTTCTTCGCGCTCGCGCTGCTGCCCAGGCTGCTGTACGCCGGCATGCGCGGCCGTCGCCGGCAAAAGTTCGAGCAGCAGCTGCCGGACGCACTGATGATGCTGTCGGGCGGCTTGCGCGCCGGCGTCGGCCTGAACGCCGCCATGCAGCAACTGGTCAGCGAAGCGCATCCGCCGTTGGCGCAGGAGTTCATGCTGGTGCAGCGCGAGCAGCGCCTGGGCGTGACCTTGGAACAAAGCCTGAACAACCTGGCGCGGCGCATGCCGACCCAGACTACGGTGCTGGTGGTGTCGGCCATGCGCATCGCCAGCGACACCGGCGGCGGCCTCGCCGAAACGCTGGAGCGCACCGCGCATACCATACGCAGCCGGCTGCAGATGGAAGGCAAGATCGCCGCGCTGACCGCGCAAGGCAAGCTGCAGGCATGGGTGGTGTCGCTGCTGCCGGTGCTGCTGATGCTGGTGCTCGACACCATGGAGCCCGAGGCCATGCGCTACCTGTGGCATACCCGGCTGGGCTGGGCCACGCTGGTCAGCATCGTCCTGCTGGAAAGCATGGGCGTGTATGTCATACGCCGCATCATTGCCATCGACGTATGACGACCGAAAACACCACGGTGGACGCGCTGCTGGCGGACCAGTCCGGCCTGGCGCTGGTGCTGATCCCGGTGGCGGCAGGCCTGGCTTTCGCGTTGCTGGCCTGGCTGCTCAGCCGCGCATTGGCCCGCGTGCCGGCCGAGGACCGGGCCTACAAGGACCGGCCGCCGCTGGGCTACCGCCTGCTGTGGGCGCCAATCAACTGGACTGCCCATTTCATCGGTGCGCATGCCGCACCCAAACGCCAGGCGGCGCTACTGGTGCGTCTTGGCCAGGCCGGCGTGGACTTCGCCATCAGCCCACTACAGTTCACGGCCAGCCGCATCGTCAGCGCCGTGCTGGCGGCGCTGCTGTCCTGGTGGATGCTGGCGTCGTTCGATCACCCGGATCCCGGCGTGCCAGGCATGCCGGTCAGCCGTTATCTGGGCGTCATGTTCACCGGCGCGCTGGCCGGCTGGGCCTATCCCGGCATCTGGCTGCGCGATCGCATCAACGTCCGGCGCCGCGAACTGCTCAAGACGCTGCCGTTCTACCTCGACATCATCACGCTGTGCGTCGAAGCCGGCCTGAACATGCAGGGCGCGCTGACCCAGGCGGTTGCCAAGGGACCCGAGGGCGTGCTGCGCGATGAATTCCAGCGCCTGCTGCGCGACATCCGCGCCGGCAAGTCGCGCGCGGCCAGCATGCGCAGCCTGGCGGCCCGGCTCAACGAGTCCAGCGTCACCGCCTTCACCACCGCGGTGATCCAGGCCGAAAGCATGGGCATGAACCTCGGCCCCATCCTGCGTGCCCAGGCCGACCAGCGCCGCACCGAGCGATTCCTGCGTGCCGAGAAGCTGGCCATGGAGGCGCCGGTCAAGCTCTTGTTCCCGCTGCTGGCCTTCATCTTTCCCTGCACCTTCATCGTGCTGTTTTTTCCGATCGCCATGAAGTTCATCCACTCCGGCTTATGACAGCATCGAGCCAGCCCAGGCGCCATCGGCCTGCCCGCGCTAGCCGCGGTGCGACCATGGTCGAGTTTATCTTTGTCAGCCAGGCGCTGGCACTGATCGGCCTGGCGGTGCTGCAGTACAGCCTGTTGTACGTGGCAAGGAATCAGGTCAACCATGCCGGCTTCATGGCCGCGCGCGCCGGCAGCATGCACAACGCGACACTGGACTCGATCAGCACCGCTTACCTGCGCAGCCTGGCGCCGCTGTACGGTGGCGGCAGCGACCCGGCCGAAGTCGCTGCCGCGGTTAAACGTGCCGGCATTGACATGCAGGGCAATTACCGCATCGAGCTGCTCAATCCGACCAGGGCCAGCTTCGACGACTTCAACGACCCGGCGCTGAAGAAGGGACTGGAGACCGACGCCCGTGTCATCCCGAACCACGGCCTGGCGATGAGAGACCCGGCGCGCATCAAGCAGGCGTCGAAGCAGAACATCTTCGACGCCAACCTGCTCAAGCTGCGCATTACCCACGGCTACCGGCCCGGCGTGCTGATGGCAGGGCGCGTTTTCACGACGCTGCTGACCGCGGCAGATGACGGCAAGGATGCGTTTGCAAGCAAGCTCCTGGCCGCTGGCCGGGTGCCGGTGACGACCGACATCACGCTGCACATGAACAGCGACGCCATCGAATGGGCCGACCCGGTGTGGGTTTCCCCGCCTCCAAAAACAGAGGGCGACCCGCCGGCTACCCCGCCCGCGCCGACGACTGAACCCAGCGGCAATGGCAATGGCAACGGTGGCAATGGTACGCCGGGCAGCAGTCACTCGGCGCCACCGACATCGCCTGACATTGGCAGCCAGGACAATTACCTGGGCGGTAGCGAGGATAGCGGCTGCGGCAAGCAGCCGTGTCCGGTCTGTCCGGTCGATCTGCCGGCGACGGAAGCGTTTCCCCTGTCGGCCGACGTGCTGTTCGACTTCGACCAGGCCAGCCTGAAACCCGGCGGACTGGAAGCGCTCGACGAATTGATCGGCGATGTGGAAACCGCCCGGCAGGAAGGGCAGGAACTCGCATCGCTGACCGTTTCGGGTTATACCGACCAGCTGGGCAGCGACGCGATCAACCAGCGCCTGTCTGCAGAGCGCGCAGTCGCCGTGCGCGACTACCTGAAGAGCAGGGGCATTACGGACGTGCCGGTCACCGTGCGCGGCATGGGCGCGGCGAACCCGGTCGTGGCGCTGGGCGACTGCCTCGGCAGCCGCGAGGAACAGGTCGATTGCCTCGCGCCCAACCGGCGCGTCGTCATCGAATTTACCCGCGCGGAAAGCAAGCGATGACGACCGCCGCCTTCTCCGCAACGCGCCGGCCCTGGCTGCGCCTTGGCGCGCCGGCAAGGCTGCGCATGGCCGCCTGCATGGTGCTGCTGGCCATCGCCGGTGCCTGCGCTGCCGTGCCGGGCTTCACCCAATCCTGTGGCCCCGGCGTTGCCGGCTCGCCCTGCGCGACCGGGCAAATCGCCGGCATGGACAGCACCGGCGGCGTGGGCCAGGCTGCCGGCAACCCGATCAACATCATCACCGGCAACAAGTACCAGCGGGAAGCCGACATGCCTGCGCTCCCCGGCATGCTGGGCCTGGAACTCGTGCGGCACTACAACAGCCGACTCGCTGCACCCGGCATGCCGCTGCAGGGCATAGGCCGCGGCTGGCAGTTCTCCTACGACACCCGCCTGCATGTACAGGGCAACACACTGCAGATTGTCCAGGCCGACGGCGCCCGCATCATCTTCGCCCGCAGCGCCTGGAGCCGGACCGTCTGCACCACGTCCGACCCGGCCCAGGGCCGGGTGCGCATCGCGCGCAGCGGCGGCCGGCCGGAATACCGCTGGCATTGGCCCAACGGCCGCGAACTCACCTTCGACCATCACGGCCGCCTGGTGCGCATCAGCGACAGCAACGGCATGGAGGTCGTCATCGAGCGCATGGAGGACGGCCGCATTTCGGTCGTGACCGACCCGCAGGGCCGCAGCATGACATTTCACTACCTGCACCGGAAGGATGACCGGCCCGGTAGATACCGGGGCGTGCAAAGCGTCGACACGCCGGTTGGTCGCTTCCTCTATGACTATGGCGACGCTGGTGTGGACGCTGACACCAGCGCGCAAGCCTATGCCACGCTGAGCGCCGTGCACCTGCCCACCCGCTACGACCCCGCCCAGCCGCGCCCGGCCTTTCGCCTCGGCGACACGCCCGCCACCAATAGCGTCAGCACGGTCAGGCGCATCTACCATCATGAAGACAACCGCTTTCCGACCCTCCTGACCGGCATCACCATCGACGGCGCCGGCAGCGACGGCAAACCCATGCACGAACGCATCGCCACCTGGGCTTATGACCGCAATGGCATGGCGGTGCTGTCGGTCAGGCACGAGGCCGCGTGGGGTCCGAAAGCGCCGGAAGCCGGCAGCGCCGGCGAGCGATTGACTTTCGACCGCAGTGAGCCGGGACGGACCCGCGTCACCGATGGGCAGGGCAGAGTCACTACCTATCGCCACGCCATCGTGGCTGGCGCTTTTCGCGTGCTGGAAGCGCGCGGCGCCGGCTGTGCCAGCTGCGGCCCCGTCAACGTGCGCTACCACTACGACCGGCACGGGCGGTTGGAAGAAGTCGTCACACTGGACAAGGACGGCACGCCAGTGGCCGGACGCCGCCAGCAGCTCGACGCGCTTGGCCGGCCGTATGCGCTGAAGCTGCTCGGTTACCGCCGCGGCCCACAGCCGCCGCATGTCGCGCTGGTGCTGCGGCAGCAATTCCCATATCCCCGCCTGGCAGCAGCTGGGCCGGGTGCAGTCAACGCACCAGCGCATTTCGGCCCGATGCGTGTTGCCGAAGACAGCGTCGTGCCGGGCAATACGCATGAAGTCCGCATCGCCTACAACAGCCGCCAGCAAGTGCTGCAAGTCACCGAGACCGGCTACGACCCGGTCAGCCGCAGCGCGAGCACCCGCCTGACCCGTTTCCGCTATAAGGAAATCGATGGCCGCAGCCTGCTGGCCGAAGTCGACGGCCCGCTGGCCAACGGCCCCGCAGGCACACCCGCGGACTCCGACATCACCCGCTACGAATGGGACGCGCGTGGCGCCTACGTCAGGAAGATCATTCTTCCGATGGGGCCGACGCTGGACCTCACACACGATGCGCATACCGGCCGGCCGCGGACCGTCCGCTATCACTGGGACGGCGTCGTTCGCACGAGCCGCTATGCGTACGGCAGCAACGGCCAGGTCACGCGCCATCGCCAGACTGCCTATGCCGCAGACGGAACCACCGTGCTGGCGGAGCGCGATGTCGCCCTGTCGAGCAATGCCCGCAACGAGATCAGCAGCATTACCTGGCCGGACGGGCGCGTGGAAGCCGTGATGCGACGCTGGTCCGGAAACCATGCGGAATGGGCGCCGCCCGCCGATGCCAGCCTTGCCACGGTCGACCCGGCCGACGTGCTGCGTTATGACATCAATGGCAAGTCCGCCGAGCGGCTGATCGACGACTTCGGGCAAGTCGTGGGCATCCGCAACCCGGGGCAGGGCTGGCAATACGCCCGCTACGACGCTGCCGGACGCATCACTGAAATGCGCGACGCGCGCGGCATGGTGACCAGCGCCAGCCATGATGCGGCTGGCCGGCTGCTGGGCATCACCCGCAAGCTTTCTGGGGACGCGTACATGGAACGCCTGGCATTCGGCTGGGACGGGCCGCACAAGGTAATCGAAACGGTGGAAACCGACCAAAGGCGCATGCATGCGAGCCACTACACGCACACGCCATGGGGACAGGTCAGCCAGAAGCGGGTCGAGATCGCGGCGGCCTCTGCGCGTGAAGCGCCGGTCAGCATGACGACGGCGTCGAGTTACGACGCCGCCGGCCGCCTCGCTACGCGTACGCTGCCCGGCGGTGAGCGACTGGCTTACCGCTACTATGCAACGAACGCTTACTACGGCCAGCGCGCGGCGGTCGAACGACTGCACTGGCCGCGCTGGCTCGACTGGCTGATGAGCAGGGTGCCGGAAACATGGCTGGACCGGAGCGGGCTCAAGACTCGGCTGGTTGACTTCGCGCCGCACGAGGCTGTGGCCGGGGCCGGGGCTGGCCCCGCCTCCGCTGCCGACGTGCTGTCCCTATCGGCCGACCAGAAAGCAAGCGCGCCGGCAGCGGAGCCCGGCATCGGCAAGGCAGCGCCCGGCGAGCAGCATGATGCAGCCGGCTTGCCGCGCCGTATCGATACGGCTACGGGCAGCTTCATCCTGCGCTGGAACGCGGCGTCGCAGCTGGTGTCCGTGCGCAGCGCGGGCGCCGCCCCGGGCAACGAAATCGCCAGTTATACCTACGACGCCCACGGTCGGCGCGCCAGCAAGCGCAGCGCGGCGGGCGCCGAGTATTACCTGTACGAGGGCACGCAGCTGCTTGCCGTCGAGTCGCGCCCGCTGCATGGTCCGCCACGCACGGGCCAGTACCTGTACGAAGGCTACCGCCCCATCGCCTGGCTGCGCGACGGCATAACCCTGCTGTTGCAAACCGATCATCGCGGTGCAGTCAAGGCCGTGACAAGCGCCGAGCGCGAGGCATCCACTCGGAAAACGCTGTGGCGCGGCGCCCCCGGCCCCTGGGGCAAAAGTCCCATCACCGATGCAGCCGCTATCCGCTATGACCCCCGCCTGCGCCTGGTCAACCAGCTGGCCGATGAGGAAACCGGCCTGTCCTACCATATCGCCCGCTATTACGACCCCGCCACCGGCCGCTTCATCAGCCCCGACCCGGCGGGCATCGCCGATACGCTGGACGGCGATGTGCCGGAAGCGTTGCGGCTGGACCTGACCGCCTACGCGGCAGGACAGCCGAACCAGTATTTCGACCCGGACGGCGCGGCGCGGCTGATTTACTACGCGATGACTACCGGTGCGGATGGAAAGCAGCTGGGTGTTGAAAAAAGTAACTTCATCAAGGCGCGCTGGGCATTCAGCATCGATGGCATTGAAGCGAGCGGCGATGGTGGTAGCGACGCCATCAACGCGCTAATGGAAAAGTACGCGAAAAACCAGACCGGCATGCTGTTCGACAAGGGCGGCAATTTCATCGAAGGGAAAAAGATCGCCGTTTCATGGAACGGCGAAAACGATGAAACCATCGACCAGTTCGTACGGCATTACGGCGCAAACATAACGAGGCTGTCGCAGTTCACCATCGATGGATACAGCAACCGGGACGCCGCTTTATTAATCGCCGCGCTTACGGGGAATGCAGATGAGGCCGCCCTTTGCTCGAACCGCAACAGCCTGCTTCCGCCAATACCTTTCGCGCCCGAAGAAAATCCGCTTTTGCCGACAGACACAAGCTTGCGGCAACGCATTCTGAATTGTGGGGATATCGATTTAAAGAGCATTACGAAAGAAGCGCTGCGCGAACGCATGCTGATCAAGTTGAACCAGGCGCTCTCGTTAAATGAAGTTGGAAAAATATACGACGATTGCAGCGAAACAGGATGTCCTTCCATTGCGGCCGTATTTATTGCTGGTCCAAATAAGGCTGCCCAAAGGCTGCCAGCCGCATATAGCCATTTGCAGTTTGCACCGGAGACATTGACTGAGATTTTGCTTGATAATTTAATGAACCAGACGTTAGCGACTTCGCGGTATGAAATTAGTCAGGATCGATTGGATCAAATATTCAATGGAGACAGCACGAAAGCAGAAATTGTTGATGCATCCACGCGTGCGAGATGGGTTTATGTTTATGGGTATTGTATGGCCGACCAACGTAATGGATATGCAGATAAAAAAATGTTTTGTCCTGATAAAAACGTCACTTCATCACCTTGGGAAAACCTGTCTGAAGCCGATAAATTAACATTTACTCAAAGAACTGGACTCGACGCGCCGTATTGGACCTTTCTTAAAGGGAGAGCCGCCAAAACGCTTATTAATAAAATTGACTACGTTAACAACACTGCGTACAAGGAACAATTGGATGCTGTTGCCTGGGCGGCATGGAAAACAGTAGATAAAGCAAATTTGTGGTTTGCGAATATCGCAAAAGATAATTCGCCGGGAGGGAAAATGGAGGCTTTGGCCGTTGCGTATTTGCAAATAAAGAAATATCAGATCATAAACAGTGGAAGTAATGCACTTAACTATCCTGAAAAAATATTATATCCGCTGGCTAATAATGGAAAATCTGGCGAACAAAACCAAATCGATTTAGAAATAGCAATGCGAATTTCTCGCCGCCATAATGGCGGACGCTGGTGGCTAAGTTTGAACAACTTAAAATCTAGCGAAAATCTTAAAGACCCCAATGACTATGTCAAAAAAATTATAGGTGCTCTTGGTTTTCCAGATAAAGGCAATTATCCTGCTCTGCGCTGCGCAAACAAAATTCAATTGCCGAAAAACGGTTTGACGATGATGCCACTTAATTTAATTTGAAAATGTTAAAAAAAACACATTTTTTCGTTATCGGTGCACCCTTGCTAACCGTTTCGGTCGCACCGGTCTACGCTGAGACTGTTCCACAGAGCCTCGAATCGTTCGAAAAAGAGTTCCGCTGGTTAAACATCAGCGACTGTAAACGGCCACTTGCGAAGCCTCCACCACCAATACGGATTAAATCGCCATCGGTATCAAAGAACAATAGCGCGACAGTCAGCATTCGACGGTGGTTGGATGAAGACGGCAACGGCTTGTGTGAGTTGTACGATGTCCAAAATTTAGAAAAGTCTTATTACACTGGAAAGCTATATGGGTATCCCTATCGTGCAGCTACATATGAGAATGGAAAATGGGCAGTGGAGTATGGTTCAACTGGAAGGTGGCTTCCACTAATTCTGCTTGATAAGGTAACTGGCACCCGCCTTAACATATTTTATGCTTATGGAAATGCTGGTTACACGGAGGGTGGAGCCGGACCACGGCCGGATTGTGAGTCGATGAGGTCGACTTTGGCAGAAGGTTATATGCTCCTCTTTCATTTTCCAAAGTTTGCCAAGGAAGATCCAGTCATGGATCCAACCGGCATATGGAATGACTATGTTTCGGGCTGGATTAATTCTCAGTATCCAGAAAGATCGATCTTGCTAGAAAGCCCTGTTTCAGAAAAATGTATGATGAAGTATAGATTAGTGATCGATGCAATAGCCGAAAAGTTGGGAAAGTAAAAATTTAAAATCATATGTGAATATAGTTTGATCTGATCGGAAGATAAATGTGGAGACCCGATTCATATCCGGGGCGAGGTGACTGGCGCAGCTTGCGATGTGGCAAAATAAATAAAAACCACGGGCTTCAATTTAGAAAAGCCCTACGTTGTTGCCGTATTTCGCTGGGACGCACCAGCTCCGCCCCCATTTTTGCTGTCGCAAGGCGATCTTTGCTTCCCAAGAGAATAAGGGAGATTTCGTCTGTGTTTTTATTCCGATATCAATCGTTCCGGTCAGGATACTGGGAAATGAGTGACCGCAAAAGCGTGATGAACTTCCCGACGATTGCCGTGGAAAATATCCGACTGGTCGTCGGTGCGCTGAAGACGAAAGGCGAGTTTTCTAAATAAATGTTCATTCAATTTCATCTATGCCCACCCAGCACAACCCCCGTTTCCCGGCCCAGGCCATGAAACCCAACTCTCGCTTCCCCCACACCGCCATCCTCCACACCACAAGCGGCAGCCATCCACTCGCCCTCCGCATTGCCAACGATTTCCCCTCCCGCCTGCGCGGCCTGATGCTCGCGCCCCCGCTGGCGCTTGGCGAGGCCCTGCTGCTGACCGGATGCGGCAGCATCCACACCGCCTTCATGCGACAAGTCATCGATGTCATCTACCTGGACCGCAGCGACAGGGTAGTGCGGTGCGTTCCGATGTTGAAACCGTGGAGGTCGAGCGCAGCTTGGGGCGCGGTGCATGTGCTTGAACTCGCTACAGGCAGCATCGCCCGTTGCAGCATTACACCGGGTGATCGTTTGCAGCGATAAACGCTCGCTTCGTTAACAAATTACAAAATTTCAAAATAAGTCTTCGTTCAGGCCAATCAATTAAACATGCTCCCGTGGGCTTGGCAGCCGACTTGCTTTCCGTTTCAAGACATCCCGGTATCGCATCATTCTGTCCATGCGATGCCATCACGCGGGCGCGACCGGGCTGCAGCCTGCCTTGCTAACCGAACGTCGATCCAGAGTGACTTTTTCCAGGGGGAAAACTGCATGCACGAGGACACACGGGCGCTGCCCGAAAAGAAGGACGCCGACCTCCGCCGTAACGGGAAGGCCGGGCACGCAAGACAGCTTCGCTACGATCCCCATGCATCCCGCAACAAGACCAGTTCATCGGCCCGGCAATGGGTCGTCCTGGTCGCTGCGATCACTGACGACACCGGCGGCGTGGGCGCTGCATGCGTGCAGCAGCTGGTGGAAGCAGGGCACCGTGTCCTTACCATGCTGCCCGATGAAAGCGAACCGCATGCGCTGGACGATGCGATCACACGCGGGCGTGTCGTCAGGCTGTTGGATAAGGTGGTCGACAGTGCGCATATTCGGAGCGCCATCAAGTCGCTGCCGCCGCCGTACTGTACGCTGGATGCGGTCGTCACCATCATGCGTTTGCCTCCAGCGCGTATCGCCCTGCTTGGTGCCGAGGCGACGCTTGCCGAGACGAACCGGTCGATGCTCGCCGCTAAATTGCTCGAAACGAACCGGGCTGCCTTGCCCAGCCTCCTTGCCAGCGAATGCGGTCGCGTAGTCGACGTGAGGCTGCACGTCCAGCCAGATAGTGCCGTTACCGCTCATAGCCATACCGATGCGCTTTACACGGCGTTACGCCATGAATTCGATGAGCTGGGAATAAGCTATACGCGCATTACAGCCGGGCCGATGAAAGCGGACGCAGGTGCGAACCGCAGTGAAGGAAACCGGCCGCCGTCCAGCGGTGTCCAGGCTGGCGTGCTCAACCCGGCCGATGTCGCACAAACCGTCGCATGGACGCTGTCGCAGCCCGCTCATGTGACCCTGCGGGACATTGCTGTCTGCGCCACGCCGCTTGCCCGGCCAGTGCTGAGCCAACGTGAAAGGGAAGTGCTGGAATGGACCGCCTGCGGCAAGACGGCTGAGGAGATTGCCCGCATCCTCGACCTGTCGGTCAGGACCGTCAACTTTCATGTCAACACCCTGGTGCTGAAGCTGCAGTGCTGCAACAAGACTGCGGCGGTGGTGCGGGCGGCGTTGCTGGGCATGCTGGCTTGAAGCGCATGCCCCACGCACAAAAGCCTACTTCTTCTCCGGCTCCGTAATAAAGCCGATCTTGCTCAGCCCACCCGACTGCGCCGCCGCCATCACCTGCGCGACCTTTTCATACTGCGTGGTGCGCTCGGCGCGCAGGTGCAGCTCCGGCTGCGGCGTCTTTTGCGCCGCAGTGGCGATGCGGATCTGCAGCTGGCTGGCGTCGATCGCTTCACGGTTCCAGTAGATCTTTCCCTCGGCGTCGATGTCGAGGTTGATGTTCTCCGGTTTCAGGTCCTGCGGCTGGCTGCTCGCGCGCGGCAGGTCGATCTTGACGCTCTGGTTGATCACCGGGATGGTGATGATGAAAATGATCAGCAGCACCAGCATCACGTCGACCAGCGGCGTGGTGTTGATCTCCGGGTTGAAGTCGTCGTCCGAGTCGGACAGGGAGCCCATGGACATCATGCGCTCCTGGCGACGGTCAGGCGCTTGCCTTCAGGCTGCGTGCCGGTACCGGTGCCGGTGCCGGAGCGTGAGCCGGTAACGAACAGCGCATGCAGGTCGAAGCCGAACTTGTTAAGCCGCGCCAACGTCGTCTTGTTGCCGCGCACCAGCGCGTTGTAGCCGAAGGTGGCAGGGATCGCCACCGCCAGGCCCAGCGCCGTCATGATCAGCGCCTCGCCCACCGGGCCGGCCACCTTGTCGATGCCGGCCTGGCCGCTGGTGCCGATCGATACCAGCGCATGGTAGATGCCCCAGACGGTGCCGAACAAACCGACGAAGGGCGCGGTCGAGCCGACCGAGGCCAGGACGGCCATGCCGGCCTGCAATTTGCCCGAGGACTCGTCGATGGACTGGCGCAGCGACAGGGTCACCCAGTCGCTGACCGACAACTGGTCATGCAGGTGTCCCTGGTGTGCGCTGTGATGATGCATGGCTTCGACGCCGGCCTTGGCCAGGTCGGCAAACGGGTTGTTGTTGCCCAGTCCGTCCACGCCTTCCTGCACATTGCTGGCGTCCCAGAACTGGCGGCCGGCAACGATGGACGCGCGCCGGTAGCGCAGGATCTGCATTGTCTTGGTGACGATGACGTACCAGGAGGCGACCGAGAGCAGCAGCAGCAACACCGCAACGCTGCGGATAACGATGTCGCCCTGCAGCCAGAGGCTCTCGAGTCCGTAGGGATTACCTTCCATGATGCTTCCTTGATGATGAGTACGATGACCGTACGTTTATTGAATGGCGAAATTGATCGGGATCAGCGCATAGACGGCGACCGGCCTGCCGTCCTCCAGGTGCGGCTTGAACATGGCCCGCATCGCCGCCTGGCGCGCGGCTTCGTCCAGCCGGGCGAACCCGGACGACTGCTGCACATCGACCTTCTCGGGGCGGCCGCGTTCGCTCACCAGCACCCGCAGCATGACCCGGCCTTCTTCCCGCATGCGCTTGGCGATAGGGGGATAGTCGGGCTGGGGCGGCTGGATGTACTCGACGCCGGAGACGGTCTTGGGCGGTGCCGGGGCGGCTGGCGCTGCCGGCGCCGGTGGCGCCGCGGGTGCCGGCTGTGCGGCGGCAGCC
>CAUQYP010000072.1:0-18087 GCA_963522035.1 uncultured Noviherbaspirillum sp.
ACCAGCGACGTGTCGCCATCGACGGGGACCCACGTCAAAAGCAGCGTCAAAAGCAACTGCAACGGCAACGGCAACGGCAACTGTCGCTGCGCGGGGCTTAATGCAACGGCAACTGTCGCTGCGCGGAAATGGCGCTTCCGATGCAAGCCAGCATAAAAAACGCTAGGCCGGCTGCCCGGTATCGAGCATGCGCCGCAGCCGGGCCACATCGACCACCGGCACCAACTGCGTGCCGGTGCGGATGACGTGCTGCACCAGCACCTCGCCGCCGCCCCATGCCAGCGGCGCGGGAACGATGTCCTGCTCGGCAAACGCGCCAACCGTGTCCAGCGTATCCACCAGGATGCCAACCGCGTGCTCGCCATGGCGCACGACGATCACCTGGCCGCCATCCTGCCCCGCGGCACGCGCCATGCCCAGCATCCGGGCAAGGTCGGCGACCCAGATATAACGGTCAATGTCGCGGCCATCCCGTAGCGCCAGCATGCCGCAATACGCCGGCATGGCCCCGGCCGACACCGGCGCTACCGCGCTTCCCGGATAGGCTTCCCGCACCTCGTCCGCCTCGACCGCGTGCAACTGCCCGCCCACCGTGAAGGTCGCGTACTTGCGTGCGCCCGCAACCGCCGCCACCCCGGCAGCCGCCAGCGCCGCGCTCCCGGCCGTGCCGCGCAGTGGGCCATGGCAACGCAGCACCACGGCCAGCACATCGTCGCGATAGCCGTCGCTGGTCTTGAACTCGCGGTAGCCCTGCGCGGCGCAGCAGCCCAGCATGGCGACCTCGCCGTCATGCGCCACCAGCCGCGCATGGCTGTCGCCCTGTGCGATGGCAAGCAGCTCGGGGGCGATGGCAAACGTGGCGCCGGCCGGCCGCGAGGCGACCGTGCTGGCCAGCACGCGCCCCTCGCGGTCGACGAAATAAGCCTGGCCGCCGGCCTCGCCCAATCCGTCGGACAGCATGGCGCCCAGTTCGGCAGCGGCATCGAAGACCAGCCCTATGCCGCCCACCACCACCGACGGGTCGGCCGGATGCCGCAGCGCCGCGTGGTAGATCCACGCCGGCCGCCCGCGGTACAGCGGGCTGGGCGCAAACGGCGTCACGTGATAGTCCTGCGCTGTGCGCAGCGCCAGCACCTGCTGCAAGGTCCCGGCGGCGATGGCCGTGCCGAGGGATGGATTGTCGCCGGCGTCACGTACCGACTCGGCCAGGATGCGGCCGTCGACCCCATACACCACGATGCGCGAGTACACGGTGTAGAGCCCGTTGATATAGGCAAGCATGCCGGTCACCGCCTGCAGCGACGCGTCGTCCGGCATGCGCTGCGCCAGCGCGCCGCGCAACAGCGGCGCCAGCGCCCACCACCGGCAGTCATTGGCCCGTTCATACAGGTTGCGCTCGAGCAGGTCGGCCATCAGTTCGGCGGTGAAGACGGCCCGGTCCAGGCCACTGCCTATGGCTGTGGCCGAGAGGTCGTCGCCGGCGTCCTCGAACAGCGCATTGCTGCGTGCGCCGGCCTCGCCGATCTGCTCGATGATGGCATCCAGCCGGCCGTCGGACCGCTCCCGCGCCGAACCCATGACCTGGCCATTCCAGACAGTGCGCCGTACGGTGTCGGCCGCCACCCTGATCGCATGCAGCGGCGGGCAGAAGGACAGGCTGTGGTTGGCCAGGTTGCGCACCAGTTCCGGCGCCAGCGCGGCATGGGGACGCCGCTCGCCGCCGTGGAAGGCGACATCGAGCGGCATCATCACCTGGCCGCACCAGCCTTCCGGACCGGCATAGCCCTGGTAGCCGCGGGAGGCGACGGTGCGCACCAGGTAAAGCCGGCCGCAAAACATCTGCGTGCGGCACGCCGTTTCATGATTGACCGGAACCCGGGCGCCGGGCGCCATCCAGCCTGCATCGGCGCTGGCGATCACGCGCTGCCCGCCGTCCAGCAGCAGCATGTTGTAGCGACCCTCCTCATCACGATGGGCGTCGAAGATGCCGGCCATTTCCCGTTCAAAATCGAAGCACAGGCATAGCACGCCAATCACGGCGCCGGTCTCCGGATGCAGCATGCGCCGACCGTAGATAAGCGCCTGGCGCTTGTCCGGTTGCAGCGGGCTGGGCCGGAATAGTTCGACGTAGCCGTCGGTCCGCAGCGCTTCTTCCAGCAGCAGCGCGTCGACCACTGCCTGGCCATGGCCGTTGGCCGCGCCGTCGTCCAGCCGCAGCATGACCTGGCCGTCGGCCGCGAGCAGCACGATGTCATCGTAGACCGTGTATTTGCTGCGGTAATCGCGCAGCCGCTGGCGTATGGCCTCAGGATCGCCGTCGATGCCGGCAACGAAGGCGCACAGGCTGGCGTCGGTGGCCAGGAAACCGACGTCCGCAGTGCGCTCGTAGAGGTTGCGCACGATGATGTCGATCACATAGCCGGCCTTGGTCGACAGCACCGCCATCGCGGTCGCCAGCTTTTCGGCGACCAGGCTTTTTACCAGGTCTTGCTCGAGGGCGTTAAAACCGGAACGGGCGGCGGCCATGGTGGGCAGGACTATTGCTGTCCCGGCATTGCCCTGCAACCTGGCGGAGGCTTCCAGCATGCGCCAAGTGGTATTCAGTTCGACCAGCGAACGGGCGCACTGGTCAACGTCCGGCATGAACGGCAAGAACTTGTTGAACCCGGCCATATCGGCAACATGCATGATGAATATCCCATCGCCTTAACGGCTTAAAATATCCAATAAGCAACTTTTGAACCAGCTTTTGACGGGCTTTTTACCTGGTTCCGGCCCGTATCTGTTATTTCCTGCACCAACGGGAAACTCGCCCTGTTCTCGCGGGGCAAAATTATGCACAGTGCCGGCGCACCATGCCCGCTGGCTAGGTGCCGGATCAGTCCTTGAACTGCTTCCGGATGATCTTTAACAGCAGCTTTTGTGCCGGATTGGCATTGCCGCCCGGCCGCCAGGTAAATCCCAGCTTTTGCTCATAGGCGTCGAACTGCATGCTCCATGGCGCCGGCCTGACCTTGCCACGTCCAAGCAGGATCTTCAGCACCTGCGTGCCGGTAAAACCCGCGCACAATTCGCACGACATGATCGTGGACGGCCCGCGCTCCTCGGCAAAGTTGACCGCTTCCGGCGCGACCAGGTAATGCCGGTGCAGCGCTTTCGGGGCAAGGCCGGCCATAAATCGGAGCAACTGCTCGCGCCGGGTCTGGCCTTCCAGCAGGAAGTAGTCCTCGAAGCTCATCTTGCCCGGCTTGAAATACAGGAATCCCACACCCATGCCCAGCGGCGCGGCCGTGACGGCAGGAATGCCGCGCCGGTAGCATTCGGCAAACAGCAGACGCCGCGCTTCAACCGAGAAATAGTCGATGCTATCGACATAGATGTCGACGTCCTTCAGGAAATCACCGACATTTTCCGGCGTCACGCCGTCCGGAAAGAGCCGTATGTCGGCCTCCGGATTGATGTCCTTCGCCATCCGGGCCAGTGTTTCGCCCTTGGCTTGGCCCACTGTCGACATCATCGCGCCGGCCTGGCGGTTAAAGTTGTGGACTTCGAAATGGTCGAAATCCGAGATGTTGAAGTTGCCCACGCCCAGGCGGGCCAGCGTCAGCAGATGCCCTCCGCCAACCCCGCCGAGACCGGCAATGGCCGCGCGCGACCCGCGTAAGCGTTCCTGTTCTGCAACAGTTACCCAACCGATATTGCGTGAAAATGCCTGGGAATAATTGAAATCAGTTTGCATGATCGTTAGCAGAGGGGAATACAGGCGGCTGTTTTAGCCGTCCCGGACATGCCCCTACTACCAAAAACGGTGAAAGGAGGAAACTGTAACAGAAAAAAAGCGTCTATCAGACACGCTCGGCGATCGCCGTTTCGGGTCGAATCTTGATTGTTGTCGAGGTTCAAACTATATTCGGACACCCAATGCGCCGGGTATTTTGCCAACTTGCAATAGGAAAATAAATGACCAAAGGTAAAACCCGCGACGAGATCGCAGAAGCCTATTCCTCGGAACCGTGGTGGTACGACATCCGTGGATTCTTCATCCTGACTTTTGCGTATAACAGCACGATCAATACCCAGTTGCGTTTCTTTGGTCCGCACTTTGGTCCGAACCATCTCGAGGTGGCCTGCGGTACCGGCACCCTGCTGGAACTGGTGCTGCGCTGGCGCAAGTGGAAGAAAATGAAGCCGGTCAAGGTGACCGGCATCGACTATGCGCCCTCGATGCTGGCCGGTGCTAAAAAACGCTTTGCCAATGACCCGCAGGTGCAGATCCAGCATGCGGACGCCGCCAACCTGCCTTTCCCCGAGGCGTCGTTCGACACCGCCAACATCGCCAACTCCATCCACTGCTTTCCGACGGTGGACGAGGCGCTGCGCGACATCCATCGGGTGCTGAAGCCGGGCGGCACGCTCGCGGCCAATGTGCTGCTGTACCCGGACGGCGTGACGCCGCTACGCTGGGCCGCGCAGCGCATTAACGACTGGGGCATCAAGAAGGGGATCCTGTACAGCCCGTTCGAGCAGCAGGACATACGCCAGCGCTTTATCGCCGCCGGCTATGAAATTTCGCGCGAATTCAAGGCAGGCAATACCTGGAATGTGGTTGCGCGCAAGCCGGCAAGGAAAGAATCCTAAGAGCCTGCGCCTAGGGTCACCCCAGCGATACGAGGCGGCCGTGGATACCGGCTTCCTCGCGCGGCGAGAAAAAATAGGGGTAAAGCGAACGGGTGGTGTCGGGATTATCGCTGGTGCCGCCGTATCGCTCGATCTGCTCTTCGACGTAGCCGATGTCCACCCAGAGCAGTACCGCGGGCGCATTGACCCGCGTGTTCATCCGCATCTCGCAGACACGTTTAAATCCCAACATGGTTTCGTAGAAACGCCGGTGGCGCGGGTTGACTTCGATGAAGACATCGGTGCAGCCGTGCATCCGGCGGCCGTAGATGAAAACGATGTGGAACAGCGACGCCAGCGCGAATTTCGAACGGATGTCGGGGTCGAAGGCCAGCTTGGTCAGCTCGCACACCTTGCCGCCGGCCTGGCGGCGCGCATCGATTTCCGGTTTGAAGATCTCGTCGGCAAGCAGGCCGTCTTCGGCGTCGATGCCCAGCGTCACCGTGCCGATGACCCGGTCCTTGTCGGACGCCGTCAGCGTAATGCGCGACGGGCTGGCCTTGACTTGGTGAGCGCTGCCATAGCCGCGCCATGCGTACATCTTGTTGATCAGCATGCTGGCCTTGTTACGGCCATTTTCCGTATCGGCCAAGCGGATACGGAAGTTTTTCTGCTCGATGACCAGGTCATCAGGGGGATCGGCCAGCAGGTCGTCCTCGGGCGGCAAATGGCCGTCGCCGATCAGACCTGGGCTATCGGGGGGTTCCAGCGGATTGTTCGGTCCGATCTTGCCGGACATCAGACTGCAATTTCAAAGAAAGATCGCTGGAGTTTCATGTTTCCCTAATGCGATGGTGTCAAACGCTCCACGGAGGTGGCGCCCCTGCTTGCCTGGTAAATCGCTGCCAGCGCATTGACTGCGTTGGCATTTCCCTGGTCCGCACGCAACACGGCCAGTTGCTTCTCGATTGCCGCCTTGTTCTGCTTTTCGCTGATCGGGCAAAAGAAGTAAGGATACAGTGACTTCTCCGCGCAGTCATGCCCGCTGGTGCCGCCCATCTTCTGGATCTGCTCGTCGATATAGTCAGTTTCCGCACACAGAAGATACGCCGGCGCGTTGACACGCGGATTGATCTTTTTCGGACCATGTTTCTTGAAGCCCAGCATCCGCTCATAAAAACGACGATGGCGCGGATTGACCTCGATAAAGATGTCGGTGCATTTCTGTACACGACGCAAGTATATGAAGATTATATGAAACAGTGAAGCAAGGGCAATCTTGGAACGCGTCGTAGGATCGAACGCAAGCTTGGTCAGCTCGCAGACCTTGCGGCCACGCGCCCGATAGGCGTCGACTTCATCCTTGAACACTTCGTCGGCCAGGATACCCGACGGCGAATCGATTCCCAGTGTGATGGTGCCGATGACCAGTTCATTCTCCGAGATGGTCATCGTCACGCGATGCGGATTCTCCTGCAGCGGGTTGTTCACGGTATAGCCGCGCGATGCATACATACGGTGAATCAGGGAACTGGCATGGCTGCGCACCGTTTCGGTATTGGCCAGGCGGATCTGGAATGTTCTTTCATCAACTTCAAGTTCATGAGCTTCTGTATATCCGGGCTGGGCGCCACGCACTTGCCTGATACGTACATCTTGTGTTGCGTCCTGGCTGCTCTGCTCGGTTTCCAGATAGGTCTTGCTTTCTTGATAGTCAAACACTGGTCAGGCTCCTAGTCACGGTCTTACTTGAATGAGATTTTCACGGCTAGTCAAAGTTACCTCTGCGAAAGGTTTTGACTAAATGCAACACGCGAGATTAGAAGGGGGTGCTGCCAATAGGTTCGCGAAGTGCGAAATTAGGCGACGAACGGCAGATTTTTCCTCAATTCAACTATCTGAATGACATGAAAACACTCTAAAAGAGGTCATTCAGACATTAGTTGACAGGTATGCGCATTCTGACGAACTGCATGAATACATTGCATACCTGAGAAAAAACACGCATCCAAAAGCCTTGCACTACATCTACCTTCCACGTCCGAATCATGGAAAACCCGTGCTGCCATCGCCACTTCAGGGAAGTGGTTGGGATGTCGGCAAGACAAATAGGCAATTCCCCAGCAGGTTCCAGCTGTCCTGCACGATGAACGTCAAGCGGACTATTTTTCCAAACGCTGTCCAAAAGTTGCAGAAACTTAAATACTGCTAACACTCGCCCCGTAGTTTGATTAGAAACAACTAATTAACAAGTTTTCAATTAATTAAAAGAAATTAGTTTCCATATATCAAATAGTGGTCTCTAGTGACGCGATTGTTTGATTTAAATCAATGTACTTTCCAATTGGAAATCGTTTAAATTTGCAATAACTACATTTTACATTTTATTTCAGGAAATATTTCCCATAAGACTTGTCGGTTTTTTTTACAAGGATATATTTCATTTCCGAAACTATGCACGTAACATCATGATTTTAATGTGTTTTTATATGCTGGCACGGTAAATGCTATAACATTTTCGTCGGACAACAAATTAAAAATAATTTAACAACAAAGAATCACTTCGCGGGCTTATCCAATAAAGGGGAGGCTCTGGAAGTTGAAATTATTTAATACTCTCGGAGAAATAAAATGAAGAAAATGATCAACAAGACCTTGCTGGCTTCCGCAGTTGCAGTTGTCTGCGCCTTCAGCGCCAACGTCGCTTCGGCACAGAACACCGAATTTGCAAACTTCACGGTAAATCCTATTGGACCCGCCGCGAACTTTGACGCCGACAAAATCACCGGCAACTATGTCGAGATCGGCAACTTTAATAACGACGGCACGTTCACGGCCAACCTGGTCTGGACAGCGGCAGCATTCGTCGCAAATGATGGCTCGACGCAACTGACTTCCACCAGGACCGGTCTGGGTTCGGACTACGGCATTTATGCTCTGTACTCCGCAAGCGGCACCTATGTAACGAATGCCAACGGCCGCACCGACTTCACGTTTGCACCTGGCACCGGCGCGTTGACGGTCTATCTGGACGAAGACAACAACTCGGTATTCACGCCGACATCCGGCAGCACCTTCACCAGCACCGGCCTCGGCGACGACACCATTCTTGCCAACGGCTCGCCACTGTCGGGTAACGGCTTCCTGGATCCAAATAACCAGCAGTGCCGTTCGGGCATTTTCTGCGGCGCCTTCGGCACCACCTCTTCGTTCGCACTGACGAGCGATGGCAGCGACTTTTTCGTTGCCCCGGCGCCGTTCTATCAGCTGTCGTTCCAGTCGGGTCAGTTGAACAACTTCACGCCATCCGGCCGTCAGCTGGTGAACGGTTCGCTGGACGTGACCTTCAACGACGTTCCTGAGCCAGCCAGCCTCGCGCTGCTGGGCCTGGGCCTCGTTGGTCTCGGCCTGAGCCGTCGCCGCAAGCAAGCTTAAGCTTTTCCCTCCTGTCGCCCAGGCGGCAGGAAAGAAGCAGACTTGCTGCGCTACGCAGAAAAAATCCACAGTCTCTGACTGTGGATTTTTTTTATCTGTTGAATCCTGCACAACACATTACAGCTATACATCTTTAATAAAATGTAAAGTGTTTTGCCTGCAACGTTACGTCAATGTAAATTTTATGTGTCGTATTTTTTTACAGTTTGCCAAATTTGGATTAACATGTTTTTCATAACTCATTGAATTTAAATATTTTAATTTTTTGGCATATTGATTGCTTAGGATCTGAAGCATTAAATCAATGCCATTCATGCTTGTAACAATAGGCAACTATTGCGAGTTATAAATTATTTAAATCAAGCAATGCTTCGGAGAAATGATGAAAAACACACTTAAAAAAACTCTTTTGGCCTGTGCAGTAACGACCGCGTTCGCATTGAGCGCCAACGTCGCTTCGGCACAGAACACCGAGTTTCCAAACTTCACGGTTAATCCCATTGGTGCCGCCACGAACTTCGATGCCGACAAAATCACGGGTAACTATGTCGAGATTGGTGATTTCAGATCGGATGGCACGTTCACGGCCAACCTGGTCTGGACGGCTGCAGCATTCGTCGCAAATGATGGCACTGCTCAACTGACTTCCAACAGGACCGGCCTGGGTTCGGATTACGGCATTTATGCTCTGTACTCTGCAAGCGGCACTTATGTCACAGGTGCAGGCGGCCGCACCGACTTCACTTTTGCGCCTGGCACTGGTGCACTGACCGTCTGGCTGGATGCGGACAACAACTCTGATTTCACACCAGGCGCCGGCAGTACTTTCGACAGCAGCGGCCTGGGTGACGACACCATTCTTGCCAACGGCATGCCACTGTCGGGCAATGGCTTCCTGGATCCGCAAAACCAGCAGTGCCAGTCGGGCATTTTCTGCGGCGCCTTCGGTACAACGACCTCGTTCGAATTAACCGATCCTGAAGGCACCGGCTTCTTTATTTCGCCGACGCCTTTCTACTCGCTGTCCTTCCAGTCCGGTCAGCTGAACAACTTCACGCCTACCGGCCGCCAGGTGCTGAACGGCTCGCTCGACGTGACGTTCAACAGCAACGCGGTGCCTGAACCAGCCAGCATCGCCTTGCTGGGCCTGGGCCTCGTCGGACTCGGCCTGAGCCGTCGCCGCAGCAAGAAAG
Source organism: uncultured Noviherbaspirillum sp. (assembly GCA_963522035.1). Lineage (GTDB taxonomy): Bacteria > Pseudomonadota > Gammaproteobacteria > Burkholderiales > Burkholderiaceae_D > Noviherbaspirillum_A. Next base: position 9,246 of record CAUQYP010000072.1, read on the forward strand.
CGTAATACCGCCGGGCGTCGCTGCATGACGGGCGACGCCGCTGTCGGAAAGTTTTACACCCCTGGAAGCCATGGCTGGAAGCAGCCGTGGCTTTCTTTACGTTAATGAACTGCATCGCCGCGACCGACTCAGGACCCCTCGGAGATTGCGTAGATATTTCATTCGCGCGTAGAATGCCTGCTCCCGCGGGTGTAGTTCAATGGTAGAACGAAAGCTTCCCAAGCTCTAGACGAGGGTTCGATCCCCTTCACCCGCTCCAGATTCCCGAAGGCACCATGGTTGGTGCCTTTTCATTTTCCAGCCAGCCATTTATCGCATGTCCGACAATCTCCCCGTCAATGACGCCGGCAAGACCATGCTGTACGACCCGTCCGAGCGCCGCATCCGCAGTTTCGTCACCCGCGCCGGCCGCCTGTCGCCCGCGCAGGCGCGCGCCCTCGACGAACTCGGCCCGCAATTCTGCCTGCCCTACCAGAAAGAGCCGATCGATATGGCTGGCGCGTTCGGACGCACGGCGCCGACAGTCCTGGAAATCGGCTTTGGCATGGGCGGCACCACGGCGGCCATCGCCGCCGCCATGCCGGACAAGAATTTCCTGGGGGTGGAAGTCCATACGCCTGGCGTCGGCAGCCTGCTCAAGCTGATCGGCGAGCAGCAGCTGAGCAACCTGCGCCTGGTCCAGCATGACGCAGTCGAAGTCGTCAGCCACATGCTTGCGCCGCGCTCGCTGGACGGCGTGCACGTGTTCTTCCCTGACCCCTGGCACAAGGCCCGCCACAACAAACGCCGGCTGTTGCAGCCGGCATTCGTCGCGCTGCTGGCATCACGCTTGGCGCCTGGCGGCTACCTGCATTGCGCCACCGACTGGGAAGACTACGCGACGCAGATGCTCGAGGTACTCGGCGCCGAGCCGTCGCTCGAGAATACGGCCGCCGGCTACGCGCCGCGGCCGTCGTACCGGCCGGTGACCAAGTTCGAGAACCGCGGCATCAAGCTGGGCCATGGCGTCTGGGACCTGGTGTTTCGCCTGCGTGAAACCGCCTAGGCCGGGTGGTTGAACACCTGGCGCAGGTAGGCCAGGAAGGTTTCGTCAGTGCACATGGTGCCCTTGCCCGGTGAGTCGGACAGCTTGGCTACCGGCTGGCCGTTGCATGAAGTCAGCTTCATCACGATGTTGAGCGGTGTGATGCCGAGGTCGTTGGTCAGGTTGGTGCCGATGCCGAAGCCGGTCTGGGTGCGCCCGGCGAAATGGCGGTAGAGCCGGATCGCGGTCGGAATGTCGAGACCGTCGGAGAAGACAAGACGCTTGGTATTGGCGTCGATACGCAGCTTCGCATAATGCGCGAGCGCTTTCTCGCCCCAGACGATAGGGTCGCCCGAGTCGTGCCGCAGGCCGTCGAACAGCTTGGCAAAGTACAGGTCGAAGTCGTTGAGGAATGCATCCATGCCGACCACGTCGGTCAGCGCGGTGCCCAGGTCGCCCCGGAACTCCTGCACCCAGTCCTCGAGCGCCACCTTCTGGAAGTCGCGCAGGCGCACGCCGAACGACTGGTAGGACTGCAGGTATTCATGGGCCATGGTGCCGATCGGAACCAGGTTATGTTTCATCGCCAGGTAGACGTTCGACGTGCCCTTGAAGTACATCGGCATCTCGCGGCCCAGCGTGGCCAGCACTTCGTCATGCCAGGCGCCGGAAAAACGGCGTCGCGTGCCAAAGTCGAAAAACGAGAAGCTGTGTTTTTCCGGCAGTTCCTTGCTGAACCGCCGCAGGAGTTCAATTTTGTCGGCCAAGCGCCGCCGCCCTTCCTCGACCGCAGCTTCTTGTGGAAACCGCCTGAAGTACAGTTCATTGACTATATAGAGCACGAATATCTCGAACCCCATGACGTGGACCTGTGGGCCGACTGCGCGTATGCGCAGGTTGTCGCCTTCGGTCGTCACGGTGATGAACTTGCGCTGGAAACGGAACACGGTCAGGAAGTCGACGAAATCGCTCTTGATGAAACGCAGGCGGCGCAGGTAGGCCAGTTCCTCGTCGAGGAAGTTCAGGCTGCACAAGTGGTCGAGTTCCCGGTTGATCTCGTCCTTCAGTTCCGCCAGCGGGAATGCGGGCGTATTGCGCAGCGCAAAGGTGTATTCGGTCTGGGCGCCCGGATGACTGTGCATCAGCGCCTGCCACATGGTGAATTTGTAGAGGTCTGTCTCGAGCAGGCTGCGTACTACTGCTGTCATCGCGTTTCCTTGGCTGTTATTGCAACTTTAAAAGACGGATATTAAAGGAAGCGGCGCAAGTGCATCATGCTTCACGCACAAGAGCACTGTTCCGGCAAAGCCACGAGGGTGTGTCGGCGATCACGAATTACGCATCAACCATATTTACTTTGCGACAGCTTGCTATCTACAATAGGATGCCAATCGGAACGTTGTTCCGCAGTGCAAAACTACATAATATTGGAGACCGGTTCATGACCAAGCAAGCGCATGTGCGTTTCAAATCCCGCCACGTCCTTACCCCACTGCTCGCAGCACTGGCCCTTTCGGCATGTGGCGGCAGCGACAACAACCTGCAGCCGACAGGCGCAGAAGCTGCAAGACCGCAGGACACGCGTACCTTCACACCGGTGGTTCCCACCCTGGCCGCGATGGCTAATCCGGCCGGCGCCACCGTGGCCCCGGATACCGACCGCTGGGTCGGTGTGAACAAGGGCGCTTCCTACGCCATCGAAGTGCCGAAGAACTGGAACGGCATGCTGGTGATGTACGCGCATGGCTATGCAGGCACCGGCGCCAACCTGATCGCCCAGACACCCGCCATCCGCCGTCACCTGATTTCCCAGGGCTATGCCTGGGCCGCATCGAGCTACAGCAGGAACTACTACGACGTGCGCGCCGGTGTCGAGGACACCAACGCACTGGCGCTGGCTTTCAATGATATTGCCAGGGCCAACGGCCGGGCGCTGCCAGCACCTTCCAAGACCTACATCATCGGCGTTTCGATGGGCGGCCATATCGCAGGCGCCGCGGTCGACGAGGAAAATATCCGCACCGCCAACAACAAGATTCGCTACAACGGCGCGGTGCCGATGTGCGGCGTACTGGGCGACACCGAGCTGTTCGACTACTTCACCGCCTACCAGGTCGCGGCGCAGAAGGAAGCCGGCATCCCGGCGACCAGCTGGCCAGTCACCAACTGGGCGGAGATCCAGCCGCAGGTCATCAGCAAGCTGTTCGCCAGCTTCCCGATCGCCCCTACGCCGAGCGCAGCCGCGGTGCCGACTGCACAAGGCCAGCAACTGAAAACCATTGTGCAGAACCTGACCGGCGGCGCCCGTCCGTTGTTCGATGTCGGCTACGCCGGCCCGCTGCAATCCACCGTGTGGGGCACGTTCGGCAGCGAAGGCACCATCACCGGCATCCTGAACGAGCGTGTCGTAACCAACGCGAACACGGTGTACCAGCTCGATAACAACCCGGCTGTCAGCGCTGCCGAAACGAGCTACAACGCGTCCGTGCTTCGCGTGCAGCCGGTGCAGGACGCCAACCGCCTGCGTAGCGACGGCCTGCGCTGGGTCCCGAAAACCAATGCGCTGATCAGCGTGCCGGTGGTGACGATCCACACCCTGGGCGACCTGTACGTGCCGTTCAGCATGGAACAGATCTTCAAGCGCCGCGCGGATGCGCTCGGCACCTCGAACTTCCTGGTCCAACGGGCAATTCGCGGCGTCAGCCACTGCGATTTCACCGTTACCGAGCAAGTCTCCGCGTTCAATGCGATGGTCGACTGGGAGCAAAAGGGTGTGAAGCCCGCAGGCGACGATGTATTGACGCCGGCAACAGTGGCCGATCCGAAATATGGTTGCAAGTTCAGCGACAATACGTTGACGCCTGACGACAGCGCATCGACCCGTGCAACCCGGACCAATCCGACGCTCATCCCGTCGTGCAGCTGAGCAACACCAACTTGGTCATTCACGAACCGGATGACTGATATCTGAACGGGCAATTGGCTTTATTTTCCGACAGCCAACATAATTCGCCTGTCTCCTCTATCTCCTTCTGGGAATAGATTCAAGCCCGCTCTCAACAGCGGGCTTTTTTTAATTCCGGCTTGCAACCCTGGCAGTTCCACTTCCGCCTGGAGCCGGAGCGCAATATCGGGACCGCATGCGCAGAGCTGTTGTCAGCTAACCACAAAACGATGCTGAGCCAAATCACACCCGGCCCCAGATTCTGATGGCATTTGCTGACGCAGCATGCGTGACGGTCTATCATGCGGGTCGACTACGGAACCTGCCGGTTGAATTCCGACCTAACGACCTTACCTTCTACCCCTTACACCGCCATGCCTGCGACGCCAGCTGCCTGTAACCGCCGTTTGGCAATTTAATCAAGCGCAAGCCTTGTCCGACCTGATATCGACGCAATGAAAAATACCGCTAAAACACTGACCCTGTCCGTAAAACCCGTTAAGCCTGCTGCAAACGCGAAGGCGCAACCGAAAGCCACCCTGGTCGAACCGCTCGACCAGACCCAGGCGGCAGCGCCGGTGACGGTGGTCAGGAAACGTGCGCGTGTCGTTGCCAAACCGGAGGAAACCGCTGTAGTAGCGACCCCGGCGCCCGTGGAGCAGCCGGCGAGCCAGGCCCGGCCGGCCACAGCAAGGAAAGCCGTCGTCAAGCCGCAGCCACCAGCCCAGCCTCAGCCGCAACTGCAACCGCAACCCGAATCGCGCAGCGCCGCGCCGGTCGTGAGCCAGACCACCGATGCCGCCGCACTGGCGGCCATCGATACGTCGGGCTACGTGCTGCCGTCGGTGAAAGTGCCGGGCCGTCGCGGCCGCAAGCCGTCCGAGTTCACGCCGGAAAACGATGAAGTGGCGGCGCTCAATGCCGTCGAGCGCGCCGAACTGAAAGCTGCCAGCAAGGCCAAGGACCGCAAGAAGGCCGGCAAGGAGCCGCTGGAAGGCGCGACCGAGGAAGAGATCCAGCACCGCCTGCAGCAGATCCGCACGCTGATCAACCTGGGCAAGGAACGCGGTTTCCTGACCTATGCGGAGATCAACGACCACCTGCCCACCAATGTCGGCGACACCGAAGCGATCGAAAGCATGATCGGCACCTTCAACGACATGGGCATCGCGATCTACGAGACCGCGCCGGATGCCGAGACGCTGCTGCTGTCGGATAACGTGGCCACGGTTGCCAGCGACGACGAAGCTGAAGCCGCCGCGGCTACCGCGCTGTCGACCGTCGACTCCGACTTCGGCCGCACCACCGACCCGGTGCGCATGTATATGCGTGAAATGGGCGCAGTGCCCCTGCTGACGCGCGATGGCGAGATCGAGATCGCCAAGCGCATCGAGGGCGGCCTGCGCGACATGATCCAGGCCATATCGGCCTGCCCGACCACCATCGCCGAGATCCTGGCTGCTGCCGAGCGCCTGGAAAAGGACGAGATCAAGGTCGACGACATCGTCGACGACCTGGTCGACCTCTCCACCGGCGAAGATGCCGCGCCCGCCAGCGCCGCCAGCGACGACGAGGACGAGGAAGAAGACGACGACGCGCTGGAAGACGAGGAAGAGGAAACCGCGACCACCAGCGTCGGCGGCGCCTCCACCTTCTCCGGCGAACAGCTGACCCAGCTGCGCAAGAGCGTGTTGGAAAAGTTCGCGACCATCCGCACCCAGTTCGACAAGCTCAACCGCGCCGCCGCCAAGGAAGGCTACGGCTCGCCGGCGTATGCGAAGGCGCAGGACATCATCTCGCACGAGCTGCTGGGCATGCGCTTCACCGCCAAGACCGTGGAAGCGCTGTGCGACACGCTGCGCTCGCAGGTCGATGAAGTGCGCCATATCGAAAAGCAGATCCTGGCGCTGGCCGTGGACCGCTGCAACATGCCGCGCCTGCATTTCATCAAGGTCTTCCCGGGCAACGAGACCAACCTCGACTGGGTCGACGGCGAAGTCAATGGCGGCCACGCGTACAGCGTGGTGCTGGCGCGGAACGTCCCGGCCATCAAGGAACTGCAGACCAAGCTGGTCGCGCTGCAGGAGCGCGTGGCGCTGCCGCTGCCGGAACTGCGCCGCATCAACAAGCAGATGGCGGCCGGCGAAATGCGTACGCGCCAGGCCAAGCGTGAAATGACCGTGGCCAACCTGCGCCTGGTGATCTCGATTGCGAAGAAGTATGTAAACCGCGGCCTGCAGTTCCTGGACCTGATCCAGGAAGGCAATATCGGTTTGCTCAAGGCAGTGGACAAGTTCGAATACCGCCGCGGCTTCAAGTTCTCGACCTATGCGACCTGGTGGATACGCCAGGCCATCACCCGCGCCATCGCCGACCAGGCGAGGACGATCCGGGTGCCGGTGCACATGATCGAGACCATCAACAAGATGAACCGCATCTCGCGCCAGATCATGCAGGAAACCGGCAGCGAGCCGGACCTGGCGACGCTGGCCGAGAAGATGGAAATGCCCGAGCACAAGATCCGCGAGGTGATGAAGATCGCCAAGGAGCCGATCTCGATGGAAACGCCGATGGGCGAGGATGGCGACACCCAGCTCGGCGACTTCATCGAGGACAACAACACGCTGGCGCCGATCGACGCCGCGCTGCATGCGTCGATGCGCAACGCGGTCAAGGAAGTGCTGGACTCGCTGACCCCGCGCGAAGCCAAGGTGCTGCGCATGCGCTACGGCGTCGAGATGTCGACCGACTACACGCTGGAGGAAGTCGGCAAGCAGTTCGACGTGACCCGCGAGCGCATTCGCCAGATCGAGGCGAAGGCGATGAACAAGCTGCGGCACCCGTCGCGCTCCGACACCTTGAAGACCTTCCTGGAAAATATCTGATCCAGACCGAGCCGGCGCAAGCCGGCTTTTTTCATTCGGCTGGGTGTTTTTACGCTTCCCAAGCCTGAAAGCCCGCCGCTCCGCAAGCCGGCCTCAACTGCGCCGGAAGGGACTCGCCCGCTTTCGCCTGGACGGGCCGGATTGGAACCTGGACTGGTCGAAGCCTGCGCGCTGCGCCAGGAGCGCTCCGCCGTCGATCCGCTCGGCCAGGCTTTCGATGTCGCGCGCCGCCACGCCCACCTGCGCGAAGTGCTCTTTCCAGCTGCCCACCACAGCAATGACGGCGGCAACGTCGGCTGCAGCTTCCGCTGGCAACAGGCCGAACGCATCACATTGCGACATGGCGTTATCCAGCGTCGATTCCCGGCCCTGGACGCCGCAGGCGAACTCCTGGTAGCCCTGCCCCGAGTTTGTTGGAAGGACGTCGTAAGCCGGCGCCAGCTTCAGGCGGCCGTTTCCGGCCGGGTTGACCACCAGCAGCGCGTGGTTCTTCTCGTGGTCATCGGTGTTGTCGACCAGGATGTTGAAGACCATGCGACGAAAGAGCTCGCGCGCATCCTTCCGGTGGATGTCGCCCTGCGTGATGCCGACGCGGCGCAGCAGCCGCGCCAGCTCGGGATACCCCATGTCGGGTTCGTTGCCGGAAGCAGTGGCCGCGCGGATCGCGGTCCCTGCCGAAATGCTGTGTATCCGCCGGCCGGGCTCGCGGTCGAAGCGCCGCACGGCGATCGCATTGGCCGCTGCCAGGCGCAGCACGCGGGTCTCGGCCACGGCAATGCCGGCACCCCGTGCAAGCGTCATCGTTGCATGCTCGATGAGCGGCGCATCGACCGGTTCCCCATTGAAGAACTTGACGACCCACTCCTCGCCGTCGATATCGATCAGCGCCTTGGGCTTGACGCCGCCGAGGCTGCCGCCGGCGCGGAGGATGTTCGCCTCCAGTTCGCTGACAGGTTCCAGGGCCTCGATCCTGGCGGCCACCTCGCTGAGCCGTTGCGCTTCGTCGAGCCGCGGAAGCGGGCTCACCGGGTGCGCAAGGTAGGCGCTGGAAGACGTCGAAACGCCCAGTGCGCCGAAACGGTCGTCGCCGGCGTAGTACAGGTACTCCATCAGCGAAAGGCGCCGGGGCCTGGCCACGTAGCGGATCACCTTTTCGCCCCAGCGGTCTGGACGCGCGTCATCGACCGCGCCGACCGCACGCTGCGCATCGGCTGCCAGGCGCCCAGGCGGCAGGAACTCGGTGTCGACAAGCGGCAGGTCTTCGCTCAGCGCGTAGCCATGGGCCAGCCATTCTTCGCCGTAATGCAGCGAAACGCCCTTGCCGGCGGACACCAGCTTCAATGCGCCGACGTAGCGCGGCATGGCCGGCTCCGCCAGGTACCAGAGGAACAGTTCGTCCAGGCGCATGTCAGCGCTTCGTCCGGCGTGCGCCGGTGCGTGCTTCCGCAGAGGCCTGCGCGCGCGCGCGCCCCAGTTTGACGGCCTCGCGGACATCCATTTCGATGGCGCCCTGGTCGTGTTCGGGCGCGGCAAGATTTCCCAGTTCGCCATCGCGCCGGATAAGCCAGAGCGCGGTCGCGACGATGCCGATGCCGACGCCGGGATCACCGGCCTCGAGCCGCTGCAGCGTAGGCACGGATACGCCCATGCGCGCTGCCCAGGTCTTCAAGGATTCCCTGCGGCGCAGGCGGGCGACTGCCAGGTCTGCGCCCAGTTTTTCAATGGCGGCAGCGGTCGCGGGGGGCAACTGCAGGAGAGCGCGGGCGGTCTTGGGCATAAACATAGAGTAGTACGAATTAACCTTTTTTGTATATATCTATATTTATTACCTGCGAAACGCCTGGCCGTGTTCGCGGCAAAAGCGAGCGTTCGCGGGGAATGCCCTAACGCAGTTTCGTGCTGACTTGCGCAAGCCGACCTGTAAGCGACATTATTTGCTCCGCGCAGCGACAGTTGCCGTTGCCGTTGCCGTTGCCGTTGCCGTTGCCG
>CAUQYP010000073.1:0-17922 GCA_963522035.1 uncultured Noviherbaspirillum sp.
CAACTGTCGCTGCGCGGGGCTTAATGCAACGGCAACTGTCGCTGCGCGGAAGTGGTGCTTCCAGTGCAAGCCAGCGTGACAATGCTTTAGTCGGAAACTTTTTGCACGTAGAGCTGGTAAAGCGGCGCCGGGATGACATGCACCTTGCCGTAGTTGCAGTTGATAAAGGCGTCGATCGCCAGCTTGGGGCTCCGGACCGGATTGCCGAAGTCCTTTTCCGCGCCGCGCCAGAGATAATCGTCAAACACCATGATGCCGCCGCGCCGCAGGTGCATGAACCCCATCACCGCATCGGCCAGCACATCCGGCGCCCGGTGCGAGCCGTCGATATACACCAGGTCGAAATAACCCTTCCCCAGGGTCGTGAGCAGCCTCGCCAGGACCATGTCCGAATAACCTTTATGCACTTCAAGCGTTACCGGATGCGCACTCCTGCCGATGAGGATCTGCGTGTTGTGCCTGAACCGGGCCTCGACTGCGCCCATGTCCACGTCCCCTCCCTCGAAACTGTCCGTTTCTTCCCATGTATCGATGCAGTGGATTTCGAGCGGCGCCCTTGCGCCCAGATGTGCAATCAGGTAGCAGGCGCTGGCACCTTCGTAGGAGCCTACTTCCAGAACCCGGCTGGCTGGCAGGCCGGGAATCAAGTGGTCCCAGACCGGCCTGGCACAGGACTCGAACCAGTCGGTACTGAACGCGGGTTGAATCTCGGGGTTGATTTCGTTCGCGGCATCGGTTCGCATAAGGAATGTCTCTTTCCTGGATGGTGGGTCGGTCCAGCATACGGGCGGGGACGCTGCGGCGTTGCAGCGGTGACCAGTCGCATTTCCAAGCTCGACGTTACTCAAGGTTGTAACGCTGGCAACTCGACAGTTCGAATCCCTGGCAGAAAAGGAGAACTGCATGCGATGCATCTACATCAACCTGGACCATGCCACACGGCGTAGAGCCGACATCGAAGCCAGCTTCAGTGCGGCGGTACGGCCAGGGTGGCATCTCGAACGATTTCGCGCCCTGGACGCCGCCGGCGCAAAGGAACACGCTGTGGAAGGTGGCTGTACCTGGGCAGAAAAAGCCTGCTTCATGAGCCATAGGGCGGCTATACAAAGACACGCGGGAAATCCGGAGCATCTGCTGGTCGTGGAAGACGACACGACGTTCGGGATTGCGACGTTCGATGTCGTCGACGGATTCTTGCAGCAGAACGTCGACGCAGACTGGGACCTGCTGTTTCTAGACGTCGGCCTGATCGACATTGTCGACATGATGAAGTTTTACTTCAACCGGGAGAAGCTCGTCCTTCAACGAAAAGTGGTTCCGCTGGACCTGGCCAGGCTTTGCTTCTTCGGTGCAAATGCCTATATCGTCAACCGCAGATCCTTCGGCAAGGTACTCGGTTGCCTGGAATGGGGCATGCCGGTCGATATGGAATACGACCTCTTCCTGTCGAGGCAGGTCGGGAAGGGCCTGTTGAATGCCGCGGTCCTTTTCCCATTCCTGACCACTGTTTCCAGGAATGCGAATGTGTCCCAGATCCAGCGCGCAAGCATCGATACCGTCAACCTTGCAAGGAACGTCTTTCGCAACATGATGTGGCTGGAAAGCATCCCTGCAAAATTCGAACACGACCTTGCGCGGCTCGACGCGAGGATCGCCGCCTCAGGGCACGCCTCCATGGTGAAAGTCATGACGGCGATCTGCCACGACTACGATGACCCTGGGTTCAATTCGGACCCCCTGTAAATCGTTTAGGAAACTGAATTAATCCTGAAACCGGGGAAGCCGCTTCTCCCTGTTCGCCGCGATCGCCTCGACCTGGCTGGCGCTGCCGACCAGCCGCTCCTGCTCATACGACTCGGCCTGCAGCACGGCGACAGGGTCGGCGTGGAGCGCAAGGTTGAGCAGGCGCTTCGCCGCACGCACCGCTTCCGGGCTTTGCTGCGCAATCTGCCGCGCCAGCGCAGTGGCGGCCGCCAGCGGATCGGCTTCCACGCCGGTGGCAAAACCGATGCGCGCCGCTTCTTCCCCGGAAAACTGGCGTCCGCTGAAGGTCAGTTCACGCACCACGTCGTGCCGCGCCAGTTCCCGCATCAGCAGGATGCCGCCCATGTCCGGCACCAGGCCCCATTTCATTTCCATCACCGACATCCGTGCATCCGGCGCGATGTAGCGGATGTCGGCGCCAAGCGCGATCTGGAGGCCGCCGCCGAATGCAACGCCGTGGACCGCGGCGATCACGGGCACAGGAATATCGCGCCACATCATGGCGACTTGCTGGAACGCGTTGGCATTGCCGAACGTGCGCTGCATCAGGCCGCGGTCGAACGGGAAACCGGCGTCGCCATTGACGGTCCCGCCTTCCTGCATGCGCTGAAAGGACTGCATGTCCAGTCCCGCGCAGAATGCCTTGCCCTCGCCCGCGACGACCACGGCGCGCACCGAGCGGTCGCGGCGCAGGCTGTCTGCGGCTGACAGTAAAGCCTGGAACATTGCGCTGTCGAGCGCATTCATCTTGTCCGGCCGATTCAGCCTGAGCTGCGCCACGCCGCTGTCCACGCTGATACTGACTCTTTCCTCTGCTGTCATGCTGCTTCTTGGCTCAGGTTTGCCCAAGGTGGGCCGGATACGCAGTGTCGCACAAGGATTACAGGCAGATAAACCCCCGGTTAACGCTCGACGCAACTGAGATAAACGTAACTTGTCGCCAGCATCAGCAGGACGATGCAGGAAAACGCGAAGGCGATGCCTGCGCTCATGCAGAACAGGGCGGCAAACAGGTGATCCTCGCTGTGTGCCCGTGCCTGCGTGCTTAACATCAAGCCGGAAAGCACTTCGGTCATCTTCAGCAGGCAGATCGAAATACCGAGCCACTTCGCCATGTAGAACGGAAGGACATTGCGTTGCGCCCGGTTGTAGCGATAGTTGGCAATGCGCTGCTCGGTCGTGCCATGCTCGGCATCGCGAAACATCCAGAACGGCATGGCCAGGCGCCAGAACTGGCGCACCCTTTCGTGCAAGCGCTGATTGAGCTTCCGGGGTTTCATGGTGTGGAGAATTTATCTCATTTGCCTGGTGTCGTGCTGGATTTGAAGCGCGCGGCCTAGCGCTAAAACAAAAAAAGGCCCGCAGACATCGGCGGGCCAGATCCATCCTTGAGGAAGGTGGAGGAGACGCATTCAGGATAGACCCTTCCCGTTACGCCGGAAGTCGGCGAATGTCCCAAAACTTTGTAGGAATGGGACTACCGGGTCAGGTGTTCCATATCGACACTCATTCTTCCGCCAAAAAAAATTCCAGTTAAAAACCTGATGATGTCGGACATCTTTACACTTTTGGCAATTGTAAAATTTACCATACGGTAAATTATTGATTTTAAAAAAATTAATTAAACGGGCACATAATATGCATGGTCCATTCGGGAATATCTGACCTGATGTTCGTAAATAGACTATGGAGAGAGACTTGAAGACGAAAAATACGAATGCGGTGCCTAATCTGCCGGCGTCGATCAAACGAAAAGCAATGCTTGGCGCCGTGGCATTTGCCTTGGGACTGTCATCGGCATCTGCGTTCGCTGCACAAAGCATCGTGTTCATCGGCAACAGTTTTACCTATGGAGACCGGGCGCCGAACGTGCGGGCTTATCAGCCCGGCACCGTCACCGACCTGAATGGCACGAACATAGGCGGCATGCCTTCGCTGTTCAAGGCCTTTACCGTGCAAGCCGGCCTGGACTACAACGTCAGCCTTGAAACCGCAGGCGGAACCGGGTTCAAGTACCACTGGGACAGCAAGCGCACCCTGCTTAACCAGCAGGCATGGGACACCGTAGTCATGCATGGTTTCAGCACGCTGAGTTCAACGGCGCCGGGGAATCCGTCCGAAGTCATCGACTATGCCGACCGGCTTGCGGATATGTTCACGGCCACCAACCCGAACGTCGATGTCAACCTGATGTCGACCTGGTCGCGGGCGGACCAGACCTATCGTGTGACCAACGGCGTCTGGTATGGAAAGCCCATTACGCAGATGGCAATCGATGTCGCCGCGGGGTATGCAGAGGCGGACCGCCTGTCGGACACCATCGACGACGTAATACCGGTCGGTCTTGCGTGGAATCGCGCCATCGAGACCGGCTTCGCCGACGCCAATCCGTATGACGGCATTGAAGGCGGCAAGGTGAACCTGTGGGGAGACGACAGCTATCATGGCAGCATGTACGGCTATTACCTTGAAGCGCTGACGGTATTCGGGAATGTCACCGGGCTTGATCCGCGGTCGCTGGGCTCGAACGAAAAAGTCGCCATGGACCTGGGCATCAGCCAGGCGCAGGCAGCCGCAATGCAGCAGATCGCGTTCGATCAACTGGCCGCATCGGCAGTGCCCGAGCCATCGACCGTTGCGATGTTCGGCCTTGGCATGCTGGGCTTGTTCGCTGCGCGGCGCAAGGCTGGAAAGGTTGTAGCAGGCTGATCGACGGTATCGAGCCCGTTACTCGCTAGGTTATTTGAGGGAGAATAGAAATAGCAGGCATGCATTGCCTGCTATTTTTTCGGCGTTTCGTTTATTCGTCCGGTGGACAATCTTTAAAAATAACCAAAAATAATAAAGCCCCTCGCAAGGGGCTTTATTATTGAGGCAACTACTTGAATATGTGGCGGAAAGGGTGAGATTCGAATTCATGCTACGCCTAAACGTACACTGTATCTCGAGCCCAGCGCCCATCTTTCCTCATACCCTAAGCTCTTGCTAAATTGGTACAATTTCCGTAAGCAATGTGCAGATCTCGGGCTCTTTCCCGGGATGAATGCCAGATTTCCTCATACTTTATCGCACCTCTCATTGGCCTAGAAAAGCCTGGATTCAGATGCATTCCGTCTCTAAATGCCTTAAAAGTATCTAGAGATGCTCTCCATGACCGTGCTGCGCAGCATGGCAAAACGCTATAGTCATCTGAGCGCTGATACGCCGACGTGCCCAGTCCCGAGATTAATGGCTGTGGCGCGGCTTAATCTGCCAGATTCGCGAGCGGTGGCAGGTAAAACGACCCATCAGCGCGGTAATGGTCGTAAATGTCTACCAGATCGATGTGATTCCCTTGGTTGACCCATTGGAAGTGCAGGACACAGTCAGACGTCATGTACTTGGCATGTACGGACGTGTAATGAGGAATACCTATGTGGTAATGCCACAAGTCATTATTCAATGCATATTCATAGTCTGGGTGCGGTGGATATACGCCCTTCCAGGATGGCGTGATCTTCCCTTGATAACATGAGAAGTCGCCAAGCCCATGCTGCTCAAACGTCTCGGCAAAATCAAGGATCTTGTCCTGCTGTTCAATCGGATACCGCAGGAACTCGATAGCGAATTGTTTTTTGAACGAGAAAGTAAAAGTTATGCACGCCGGTCATTCTGCATGAGACAGAATGAACTGGCGCTTTTGCTCTCTGGTCAGGCCGCTGGGCATGCGTATGCTTTCGCTGGTCAGGGCTTTATGCATGCGTTCGGTATCAATCCGGGCCTGGACCGAATTTGCGGATGGGTCTACATCATGTTCCCCACCAGCCGGCGCACCGGTCAGCTTCTCAACCATGAAGTCGAACATTTTGTCCTCGTTGTTTTAGGTATAAAACTACATGAAACAAAAACCGCGACCGCCTTGCAAGGATTTGATTATGTATTCGACAAGGTAGTTTACGTCAAGACATTTATCTATTTCACAATCTGGAACCGATGAAAGATTCCGTGACGAAAGACAAATTGCTTCGCACAAAACAAAATAGAGGCTGTTTCCAGCAGTCTATCTTGATTGCAAACTACTTGAATATGTGGCGGAAAGGGTGAGATTCGAACTCACGGTACGCCTAAACGTACACTGGATTTCGAGTCCAGCGCATTCGACCACTCTGCCACCTTTCCTGGTCTGATTCCCTGCAGCACCGAAGCGCTGCAAGGCGCGAATTATAGCAGACGAACTTTGGAAAACGGAATACCCGGGGAACGCTAAATTGCCGGCTTTTTCAGGCGGCCGGCACAAGTGCTTCCAGTCCGCGCATGTAGGGGCGCAGGACTTCCGGGATGACGACGCTGCCATCGGCCTGCTGCTTGTTTTCCAGCAGCGCCACCAGCGTCCGCCCGACTGCCAGGCCGGAGCCATTGAGCGTATGCAGCAGTTCCGGCTTGCCCTGGGCATTGCGGAAGCGTGCATGCATGCGGCGCGCCTGGAAGGCTTCGCAGTTCGATACCGACGAAATCTCGCGATAGGTTTTCTGCGCCGGCACCCAGACCTCGATGTCGTAGGTCTTGGCCGCGCCAAAACCCATGTCGCCGGTGCACAGCGTGATCACGCGGTAAGGAAGTCCCAGCTTTTTCAGGATGTTTTCCGCGTGGCCGAGCATTTCCTCCAGCGCGTCGTACGAGGTTTCCGGGTCGACGATCTGCACCATCTCCACCTTGTCGAACTGGTGCTGGCGGATCAGGCCGCGGGTGTCGCGGCCGTAGGCGCCGGCTTCGGAGCGAAAACACGGCGAATGCGCGGTCAGGCGCATCGGCAGCTGGTCGCGCGCGACGATGTCATTGCGCACGGTATTGGTCAGCGGCACTTCGGCGGTCGGTATCAGGTACAGCGCCTCGCCGTGGCCCTCCTGCCCGCCCTTCTTCGCGGCGAACAGGTCGGCCTCGAACTTGGGCAACTGGCCGGTGCCGCGCAGCGACTCGGCATTGACGATGTAGGGCGTATAGCACTCGGTATAACCATGTTCCTCGACATGGGTGTCGAGCATGAACTGCGCCAGCGCCCGGTGCAGGCGTGCGACGCCGCCCTTCATCAGCGCGAAGCGCGAGCCGGTGAGCTTGGCGGCGGTCTCGAAGTCCAGGCCGAGCCGGGCGCCGATGTCGACGTGGTCTTTCACCTCGAAATCGAATACCGGAATCTCGCCGACCTTCCGCACCTCCACGTTGCCCGATTCATCGTCGCCCACCGGCACCGACGGGTGCGGCAGGTTGGGCACCGCTTCAAGGAACATGCCCATGGCTGCCTGCACGTCGTCCAGGCGAGCGGCCGATGCCTTGAGCTCGTCGCCGATGCTGCCGACCTCCGCCATCACCGCCGACGCGTCTTCGCCCTTACCCTTCAACATGCCGATCTGCTTGGACAGGCTGTTGCGGCGGCCCTGCAGTTCCTCGGTCCGGGTCTGGATCTGCTTGCGCTCGGCTTCGAGCGCGTTGAAGGCGTTGACGTCGAGCTTGAACTTGCGCGCGGCCAGCCGTTCGGCGACCGCGGCAATGTCCTTGCGCAGGAGTTGGATGTCTATCATGGCGGGAGGATGTCGGTTTTGAAAGCCGCCATTGTAGCAAGGCCATTGCCGCAGATTGCCGGCGGCCGGCGCCGGCGTCAGCTGTTCGCGTCGCGGTCGAGCTGCCGCAGCCAGGCCAGCTTTTCGGCGATCTTGGCCTCGGTCCCCCGCGGCACCGGCTGGTACCAGCCGGGCTCGGGCATGCCTTCGGGCAGATAGGTTTCCCCGGCGGCGTAGGCATTCGGCTCGTCATGCGCGTAGCGATACGCGTGCCCGTGGCCGAGCTCCTTCATCAGCTTGGTCGGCGCATTGCGCAGGTGCACCGGCACCTCGCGCGACTTGTCCTTCTTGACATGCGCCATGGCTTGGTTGAACGCGTTGTAGCCGGCATTGCTCTTGGCGGCGACGGCCAGGTAGATCACGGCCTGGCCCAAGGCCAGCTCGCCTTCGGGCGAACCCAGCCGCTCGTAGGTCTCGGCGGCGTCGTTGACCAGCTGCACCGCGCGCGGGTCGGCCAGGCCGATGTCTTCCCATGCCATGCGCACGATGCGGCGCGCCAGGTAACGCGGGTCGGCGCCGCCGTCGATCATCCGGCAGAACCAGTACAGCGCCGCGTCCGGATGCGAGCCGCGCACCGACTTGTGCAGCGCCGATATCTGGTCATAAAAGTTGTCGCCACCCTTGTCGAAGCGGCGCGCATTGAGCGTCATCGCGCTCTCGATGAAGGCAGCGTCGATCTCGCGCCTGCCGGACGCGTGCGCAGCGGTTTCCGCCTGCTCCAGCAGGTTCAGGAAGCGCCGGGCGTCGCCATCGGCATAGCCGGCCAGGGTGTCAATGGCAGCGCCCTTGAACGACAGGTCGACCAGGCCGCTTTCCGTCGCGCGCTGCAGCAGCAGCTTCATGTCCTCGTCGACCAGCGACTTCAGCACATAGACCTGGGCGCGCGACAACAGCGCGGAATTGACTTCGAAGCTGGGGTTTTCCGTGGTCGCGCCAATGAATGTGACCAGGCCCGATTCGACGAAGGGCAGCAAGGCGTCCTGCTGCGACTTGTTGAAACGGTGGATTTCATCGACGAACAAAATGGTGTGGCGGCCGTGCTGGTCGAGGTTCTGCTGCGCCTGCTCCATCGCCGCGCGGATGTCCTTGACGCCGGCAAACACGGCCGAGAGCGCGATGAAGTCGCTGCTGAAGGCGTCGGCCATCAGCCTGGCCAGCGTGGTCTTGCCGACGCCGGGCGGACCCCACAGGATCATCGAATGCACCTTGCCCGACTCGAACGCCAGGCGCAGCGGCTTGCCGGGACCGAGCAGGTGGCCTTGCCCGATGACGTCGTCGAGCTTCTTCGGCCGCAGCGCCTCGGCCAGCGGCTGGCGCGGCTCGGTGTGGAACAGGTCAGCCATTCATGCAGCCCGTCGCCGTCATCACTGCTCGAACACGTCGGCGCCCTTGGGCGGGGTGAAGCGGAACTGGCTGTCCGGCAGCGCCGGATTCTTTTCGAACTTCGTGAAGCTCAGCAGCGACACCTGGCCGAACGAGTCGCGCAGCTCCATCGCGGCCGGCACGCCGTCGCGCAGGCCGATGCCGATCTGCTCGAACGTGGTGTCCTTCGCCTTCGGCGTGGCCTGCAGCCATTCCATGCCATCGCGCTCGCCGACGTCCTTCAGCGTGAAATTCTTTTCCAGGTCGTTGCTGCCGAAGAGTATCGCGGCCGGTGACGAGCCGAGCGCATTGCCCAACTTGCGCACGGTGACCTGGTTCAGGTCCTTGTCATAAATATAGAGCTTGTCGCCGTCAGCCTGCAGGTGCTGCTCGTAAGGCTTCTTGTAGATCCAGA
This sequence comes from uncultured Noviherbaspirillum sp., assembly GCA_963522035.1. GTDB lineage: Bacteria > Pseudomonadota > Gammaproteobacteria > Burkholderiales > Burkholderiaceae_D > Noviherbaspirillum_A. Next base: position 9,136 of record CAUQYP010000073.1, read on the forward strand.
TGAACTTGCCCGGACGCGAAAATTCGAAGGTGCCGGTCGATGTATTGGAAACGCGGGCGTTGCCGTTGTCGTTCTTGACCAGCCGCTGCGAGAATTCGCCGCGGGCCGTCTTGGTGCTGGCGACGAAGGAGCGGAACTGGTCAAGCGCGGCTGCCTGCGCAAATGCGGGAAGCGCAAGCGCGCCGGCGACCAGTAAGGAAATCGTGTGCTTGCTGCGGAGTGCTTGGGTCAAGTGCTGTCCTATTCTGCTGTGTTGCCGGCGGGGACCAGGATGTCGCGGTTACCGTTGGATTGCATGCTGGATACGACTCCGCTCTGTTCCATTTGTTCCAGCAGGCGGGCGGCGCGATTGTAACCAATTCTCAGGTGCCGCTGGACCAGCGAGATCGACGCGCGCCGGTTCTTCAGCACCACCTGTACCGCCTGGTCGTACAGCGCGTCGCTCTCGCCGCCGCCCTCGCCTGCGGTGGCGCCCGCTTCGCCGCCCTCGTCCGCTACGCCGCCTTCCAGTATGCCGTCGATGTAGTTAGGCTCGCCCTGCGCCTTCAGGTGGTCGACCACGCGGTGCACTTCCTCGTCCGAGACGAAGGCGCCGTGCACCCGCACCGGCAAGCCAGTACCGGGCGGCATGTAGAGCATGTCGCCCATGCCCAGCAGCGCCTCGGCGCCCATCTGGTCGAGAATGGTCCGGGAGTCGATCTTGGAGGACACCTGGAACGCGATGCGGGTCGGGATATTGGCCTTGATCAGGCCGGTGATCACGTCCACCGACGGCCGCTGGGTCGCCAGGATCAGGTGGATGCCGGCGGCGCGCGCCTTCTGTGCGATGCGGGCGATCAGTTCCTCGATCTTCTTGCCCACCACCATCATCAGGTCGGCCAGCTCGTCGATGATGATGACGATGGTCGGCAGCTTCTCCAGCGGCTCCGGCGCGTCCGGCGTCAGGCTGAACGGGTTCGGTATTTTCTGTTCGCTCTTCTCGGCATCGCTAATTTTCTGGTTGTAGCCGGCCAGGTTGCGCACGCCCAGCTTGGACATCAGCTTGTAGCGGCGCTCCATTTCGTTGACCGCCCAGTTCAGCGCATGCGCCGCCTGCTTCATGTCGGTCACCACCGGCGCCAGCAGGTGCGGGATGCCTTCGTAGATCGACAGCTCCAGCATCTTCGGGTCGATCAGGATCAGCCGGACCTGCTTCGGGTCGGACTTGTAGAGCAGCGACAAGATGGTGGCGTTGATGCCGACCGACTTGCCCGAACCCGTGGTGCCCGCCACCAGCAGGTGCGGCATCCGGGCCAGGTCGGCAACCACCGGATGGCCGGCGATGTCCTTGCCCAGCGCCACGGTCAGGCTGGACTGGCCGTCGTTGTAGACCTTGGAGCCGAGGATCTCGGTCAGGCGCACGATCTGCCGTTTCGGGTTCGGCAGCTCCAGGCCCATGTAATTCTTGCCCGGTATGGTTTCCACCACGCGGATCGAGGTCAGCGACAGCGCGCGGGCAAGGTCGCGCGCCAGGTTGACGATCTGGCTGCCCTTGACGCCGGTAGCCGGCTCGATTTCGTAGCGGGTAATGACCGGGCCCGGATAAGCGGCGACCACCTTGGCCTCGACGCCGAAGTCGGAGAGTTTCTTCTCGATCAGGCGGCTGGTGAATTCCAGCGTCTCGACGCTGACGGTTTCCTGCGCTGGCGGCGCTTCGTCCAGCAGCGCCAGCGGCGGCAGGTTGGTGTTGCGGTTGTCATTGGTAAACAGGCTGGCCTGCCGTTCCTTCTGGACCACCCGTTCGGCACGCGGCACGGTAACGACCTGCGGCTCGATGCGCACCGGCGGCGCTTCGACGCTCTTCGCCCGTTCCTGCACCACCACCACGTCGCGCTTGACCGCCGCCTCCTGGCCCAGCTTGCGGTCGACATGCGCCGCATACAGCTTCTGCACCGACGTGATCGAACCCTCCAGCAGGGTGCCGATACGCTCGGCCAGCGTCAGCCAGGACACCTGGAAAAACAGGGAAAAGCCGAGGCCGAACAACAGCACCAGCAACAGCGTGGCGCCGGTAAATCCGAGCGCCCTTTGCGCGCTACCGCCGATCAGCGCACCGAGCACGCCGCCCGGCGCCAGCGGAAGCGCCACCTTGAGGCTGTACATGCGCACGGTTTCCAGGCCCACGCTGCCAGCCAGCAACATCACGAAGCCGACGCCGCGGATGATCTTTTCCTGCCGGTAGATCGGCTCCACCCCTTCCACGTCCCCTTCGGACAGCCGCCGGTATCCCTGGTAAATCGCCTTGAACAACAGCACGCAGAACCACCAGGCCGACAGGCCGAACACGTAGAGCAGCAGGTTGGCCAGCCATGCGCCTATCGTTCCACCCCAGTTATGCACGCGCCGGACCACGGTCGCATGCGACCAGCCCGGGTCGGCATTGGCATAGGTCAGCAGGATGAGCACCAGGTAGGTCGTCAGAACCGTCAGCACCAGCCACTTGGCTTCGGACAGCAGGCGTACCAGGCGGCTCGGCAATTGCGGCTGCGGGCTGGTGTCGCGGGTATAGGTTTGGCTCGTTCTAGTCATAAATCGAAGGAGCGGATATCAGCGCCAGGGCGGATCGCCGCTATATTGCATTTCAGAATGTTTCGACCGGGCGAAAAGGGTCGACGGGCGGCTTGGTCTATAATCTTAACCATTTTCGGACTGCAACAGTTCACAAAATCGGCCCGGTTGAAATCGGTCAGACCGGCATGATATACGACCGGCACCCCTGCAGTATCTTGTGCCGGCCGCGACAGACGCGGTCTTGGCCGTGCCAGGCCCGATACACGACACCTTTCCTTTTACTAAGAGCGCCATGTCTACTCCCAAACACGCCCACGTCCTCATCCTCGGTTCCGGCCCTGCCGGCTACAGCGCTGCCGTCTATGCAGCCCGCGCCAACCTGAAACCGGTGCTGGTCACCGGCATCGAGCAGGGCGGCCAGCTGATGACCACCACCGACGTTGAAAACTGGCCGGGCGACCCGATGGGCGTGCAGGGCCCGGAACTGATGCAGCGCCTGCTGCAGCATGCCGAGCGCTTCGATACGGAAATCGTCTTCGACCATATCCATACGACCAAACTGGACGAAAAGCCGATCCGGCTGATCGGCGACGCCGGCGAGTACACCTGCGACGCGCTGATCATCGCCACCGGCGCGTCGGCCCAGTACCTCGGCCTGCCGTCCGAGGAAGAATTCATGGGCAAGGGCGTGTCGGCATGCGCTACCTGCGACGGTTTTTTCTACAAGAACCAGGAAGTCGCGGTGGTCGGCGGCGGCAACACGGCCGTGGAAGAGGCGCTCTACCTGTCCAATATCGCGAAGAAGGTCACCGTCGTGCACCGCCGCGACAAGTTCCGCGCTGAAGCCATCCTGATCGACCGGCTAATGGCCAAGGTCGCGGAAGGCAAGGTCGAGATCAAGTGGAACCACACGCTGGACGAAGTAGTTGGCGACAACAGCGGCGTGACCGGCATCCGCATCAAGTCGATGATCGACGGCGCGGTGACGCCCTTGACCCTGCATGGCGTCTTCATCGCCATCGGCCACAAGCCCAATACCGGCATCTTCGAAGGCCAGCTCGAGATGAAGAACGGCTATATCCGCACCAAGACCGGCCTGGACGGCTTCGCCACCGCCACCAGCGCGCCCGGCGTGTTCGCCGCCGGCGACGTGCAGGACCATGTCTACCGCCAGGCCATCACCAGTTCGGGCACCGGCTGCATGGCTGCGCTGGATGCGCAGCGCTACCTGGAAGGCCAGGCGTAGAACCTGGCAATAAGACTGTACGGATGGACTGGACATGGCAGGCATCAAGGATTTCGCGGCGCTGCAAACGCTGCGCGACCAACTGAAGCGAGAACAGGAAGCGCGCGCCGTGGCGGACGCCCGGCGGCGCGAGCAGGAGGCGCTGGCGCTGCGCGAGGCCAACCTGTTCCGGCAGAGCATGGGCGCGGTGGCGCCGCTGCGCAGCATCGACAAGGCAATGCATGTGCCGCCGCAGCCGGAGCCGATCGCCCGCCAGCATCTGGCCGACGAGCAGGCGGCGCTGGCGCAGTCGCTGTCGGACGAGTTCAGCATCGAGTCGCTGCTGGAAACCGATGAAGGACTGAGCTACGCGCGGACCGGCATCGGCCAGGAAACCGTGCGCAAGCTGCGGCGCGGCCATTGGGTCACGCAGGCGCAGCTCGACCTGCACGGCATGCGTTCCGACGAGGCGCGCGAAGCGCTGGCCGAGTTTTTGCGCAGTGCCGGACGGCGTGGGCTGCGCTGCGTGCGCGTCATCCACGGCAAAGGGCTGGGTTCGGTCAATCGCGAACCGGTGCTGAAGAAGAAGGTCCGGAACTGGCTGGTGCAGAAGGAAGAAGTGCTGGCGTTTTGCCAGGCCCGGGCCGCCGATGGCGGCGCCGGTGCGGTGATGGTGCTGCTCAAGGCGCAGACCTGATGCGCCTTTGCGGCCGGGGCTGATTTATACCAATCCCAGGTAACAACATGCCAGGAAATTCGTAGGGTGTAATAAGCGACAGCGCATTACACCAGTCGTCGCTGACAGGCGGTGCTTGTTCATCGGCCATGGTGTAATGCGCTTCGCTTATTACACCCTACAAGTCAAGGTGATGCATCGGCACCATCGATTTCAATCGGTACGCCATGACTTGGGACTAGTATCAGACCGCGTCGGGGCCGGTTTCGCCGGTGCGGATACGGATGACCTGCTCGACCGCCTGCACGAAAATCTTGCCGTCGCCTATCTTGCCGGTGCGCGCCGCCTTGATCACCGCGTCGACGGCAGCGTCGACCACGGCGTCGTCGACCACCGCCTCGACCTTGACCTTGGGCAGGAAGTCCACCACGTACTCGGCGCCGCGATAAAGCTCGGTGTGCCCTTTCTGGCGGCCGAAACCCTTGACCTCGGTGACGGTCAGGCCGCTGACGCCGACCTCGGCCAAGGCCTCGCGTACTTCGTCCAGCTTGAACGGCTTGATGATCGCGGTAATCTGTTTCACGAAAAACTCCTTGTATTAAATGGCAAACGATACGGTCATGAATCCTGGCCCTGCCAGCTAGGCGCTAGCCTAACTCATACAGCACACTTGATGCGATTACCGGCCGCGAGTATAGCTGACCGGCAGCCTTTCCCTGAATAGCCGCGTGCGGGACGCGCTCCCCGCGTTCAGGCATCCGGTATGTTTTTCAGGTCCTCCATCCAGACAGTCGCTTCCGAATCGCTGGGTGCGCGCCAGTCGCCGCGCGGCGACAGCGAGCCGCCCGAGCCGACCTTGGGCGCATTCGGTATGCACGAACGCTTGAACTGGCTGGTCTTGAAAAAACGCCACAGGAAGATGCCGAGGTTTTTCTTGATTGCCGCCAGCGTGTATTCATTGCGCGCCACGTGCAGCCCTTCCGGCCAGCGCCCTCTTTCGCGGTCGCCCCAGGCGGTCAGCGCCAGGAACGCCACCTTGGAAGGCGTGAAACCGTAGCGCAGCACGTAATACAGGTTGAAATCCTGCAGCTCGTAGGGGCCGATGACGTTTTCAGTCTTTTGCCCGGGCACATCGCTGAGCTTGCCGGGCACCAGTTCCGGGCTGATGTCGGTCGCCAGCACGTCGAGCAGCACGTCCGAGCCGGACTCGCCGATCTGGTGGGTTTCGGCGACCCAGCGCACGAGATGCACGATCAGGGTCTTCGGTACGCTGGCATTCACGTTGTAATGCGACATATGGTCGCCCACGCCATACGTGCACCAGCCCAGCGCCAGTTCGCTCAGGTCGCCGGTGCCGAGTACGATGCCCTGCTGGAAATTCGCGATGCGGAACAGGTGGCTGGTGCGCTCACCGGCCTGCACGTTTTCAAAAGTGACGTCGTACTCTTCCTTGCCGGACGCGTAAGGGTGGCCGATGTCCTTCAGCATCTGCAGGCAACTTGGGCGGATATCGACCTCGCTCGCGGTGCAGCCGATTACCTGCATCAGCTGCCTGGCCTGCTGCAGCGTGCGGTCGCTGGTCGCGAAGCCGGGCATGGTCACGCCGAGGATGTTGGTGCGCGGCAGCTTCAGCCTGTCCATCGCCTTCGCGCACACCAGCAGCGCGTGGGTCGAATCCAGGCCGCCGGACACGCCGATCACGACCTTGCCGATGCCGGACGCCGACAGCCGCTGCACCAGGGCCTGCACCTGGATGTTGTAGACCTCCTCGCAGCGCGCGTCGCGCTGGCGCGGGTCGGACGGCACATAGGGAAAGCGCTCCAGCCGGCGCTGCAGCGGCAGTGGCCGGTCCAGCGGCGCGTCGACAGGGAAGGAAACCGTCCGGAACTGCGCGGTCTCGACCCGGTGACGGCGCATGGACTGGCCGAATGTCGTCACCCGCATCCGCTCGCGCGACAGCCGTTCGAGGTCGACATCGGCACAAATCAGGTGGGAGTCATCGGAAAACCGTTCTGACTCCGCCAGCAATTCGCCGTTCTCGCAAATGAGCGCCTGCCCGTCCCAGGCCATGTCGGTCGACGACTCGCCTCTACCAGCCGACGAATACAGGTAGGCGGACAGGCAGCGGGCCGACTGCTGCGACACCAGCTGGTGCCGATAACCGGACTTGCCGACGACGATATTGGATGCCGACAGGTTGACCAGCACCGTCGCCCCGGCCAGCGCCGCGAACGACGACGGCGGGATGGGCGTCCACAGGTCCTCGCAGATCTCCACGTGAAAACGCAGCAGCGGCAGGTTCGACACCTCGAACAGCAAGGCCGGGCCGAAGGGCACGGTCTGGCCGAGCAGGTCAACCTGGTCGCTGGTCGCACAATCAGCCGCGCTGAACTGGCGGGCCTCATAGAACTCGCCGTAGTTCGGCAAATAGGTTTTGGGCACCACGCCCTGTATCTTGCCGCCCGCAACAACTACCGCACAGTTGAACAACAAATGATCGACCTGCAATGGCATGCCGACCACCATGGCGAGCGGCAGGCTGGCCGACGCATCGACGATGGCCGCCAGCGCCGCCTTGCTGCCATCGAGCAGCGCGCGCTGGTGAAACAGGTCGTCGCAGGTATACGCCGACAGGCCCAGTTCGGGAAACGCGACCAGCACCGCGCCGCGGCCGGCAGCTTTCCTGGCCAGCGCAATGGTCTCGGCCGCGTTGCTGGCCGGGTCGGCAATGCGGCAGGTGGGTATGCCTACCGCGACGCGGGCGAAATCGTGCGAATAAAGATTGAGAAATTCCTTGGTATGCATTTGCTCCGCCTTGCAAGCCCCATGGGCAGGGTCGGTTGATCGAAATCTCTGTCAGCGGTTTTTGCGTAAAATGGGTCGCACGGCAGCGCCTGGCCGGACCTTACGCGACCGATACGGTTCCATCCGGAACGGCGCTGACAAGGCGGCACACCCTGTGAACAACGCTCAATGAGGCTGACCCTGAATTATCGCACGCGTATTATTTCTTCCCTGTCGGAAGTCGGCGAACCGGCATGGGATGCCCTGCTGGCCTCGCATCCGGACGCCAATCCCTTCCTGTCCTACGCCTTCCTGCACGCGCTGCACGAGTCCGGCAGTGCGTCGCGCAAGTCGGGCTGGCAGCCGCACTTCCTGACGCTGTGGCAGGACGACACCCTCGCCGCCGCGCTGCCGCTTTACCTGAAAAGCCACTCCTACGGGGAATACGTGTTCGACTGGGCATGGGCCGATGCCTATCGTCGCCATGGCCTGGACTATTACCCGAAGTTGTTGTCGGCGATACCATTTACACCGGTCACCGGCTCACGCCTGCTGGCGCGCGACGAACCGGCGCGTGCGGCGCTGGCCAAGGCGCTGGTCACGCTGCAGCAACAGGCCGATGTGTCATCGACCCATGTACTGTACCCGCCACCGGAACAGGCCGAAATGCTGGAGCGCGCGGGTTTCCTGCTGCGCAACGGCGTGCAGTTTCACTGGCTCAATGCCGGCTACCGGGACTTCGACCAGTTTCTGTCGACGCTGGAGCAAAAAAAACGCAAGAATATCCGCGCCGAGCGGCGCAAGGTGCGCGAGGCGGGCATCACGTTTGTCCGGCTCGAAGGCGCGCAGGTGAGCGAGGCCAACTGGCGGTTTTTCAAGCGCTGCTACGACCAGACCTATGCGGCGCACTATTCGACGCCCTACCTGAACCTGGATTTTTTCCTGCGCATCGGCGAGACGATGCCGCAGAACATATTGCTGGTGATCGCGATGCGTGATGGCCGGCCGATTGCGGCGTCGCTGCTGATCCATGATAGCCGCGCGCTGTACGGCCGGTACTGGGGCGCGATCGAACATCACGATTGCCTGCATTTCGAGACTGCGTATTACCAGCCGCTGGAATTTGTCATCGAACGCGGCATCGGGGCCTTCGAGGGCGGCGCGCAGGGCGAACACAAGATGGCGCGCGGTTTCCTGCCGCAGAAGACCTGGTCCGCGCACTGGCTCGCGCACCCGGCGTTCGGCGATGCGGTGGAACGGTTCCTGGAACAGGAAACGGGCGGAATCGCCGCGTATATCGATGAGTTAAATGAGCGCAATCCGTTCAAGGACGGCGCGTAGAGCGTTTTCATGCTGGCTTGCGCCAGGTGCATCAACTCCGCGCAGCGACAGTTGCCGTTGCATTAGCCCCGCGCAGCGACAGTTGCATTTGACGTTCCGCGTAGCGACAGTTGCCGTTGCATTAAGCCCCGCGCAGCGACAGTTGCCGTTGCCGTTGCCGTTGCTGTGGCTTTTGAAGTGGGTCCCCGTCGATGGCGACACGTCGCTGGTG
>CAUQYP010000074.1:0-17841 GCA_963522035.1 uncultured Noviherbaspirillum sp.
GATCCACGTCAAAGGCAGCGTCAAAAGCAGAAGCAACTGTCGCTGCGCGGGCAACGGCAACTGTCGCTGCGCGGAACAGGCAATATCGCTTACAGGCGGACTTGGTCAAGTCAGCACGAAACTGCGCTAGCCGACGCGTTCCTCGCGGATGCGCCAGCTGCCGTCACGCTTGACCAGCGTCAGGGTCTTGCGGTCGGTGGACTTCAGCTTGTCCGACGAAAACTCCTGGCGGAACTGGACAGTGGCGCGATCCCCTTCCAGCCGCACTTTCGGCGCTTCGATTTTTACACTGATGTGTTGCTTGCCGACGATCCGGTCGGTCCGCTCGGCAGCCCACTTCTCGCGGCTCATGCCCCGCGGCACAACAAAGTCTGCACTGTAGAAATCGAGATAGGCCTTGATATCACGGGCGCTCCAGGCGCCGGCCCAGTCATTGACCACCGCCAGCACCGCGGCCTGCTCCGCATTCTGCTCAGTGTCCGTTGCGGCCCTGGCCGGGACCGGCTTGTCGGCCTGGTTCCGCGCGGCGGCGGCGGCTGGCAGCGTCGACGTGTCCGTGGCAGCCAGCACATTCCTGCCGGACTGGGGTGCTGCCTGCCTGGCGACGATGCCAGGCGCGGCGCCCTGGACACTGTTCCTTATCGCCGCCACCTTGGCTTTCGCCCCCGCGCTGCCATCGATGCGGGCCGCTTTTTCATAGGCCTGGCTGGCCAGCTCCGCGTATACGTCGCCCAGGTTTTCGTGGGCCATGCCATAACCCGGATTATTGGCGATGGCCTTGTCCAGCGCGATGCGTGCGCTTTCGTACTGGCCGTTGGCCGCGTACAGCACGGCGAGGTTGTTATACGGTTCCGGGAGGTCCGGAAAGTCTTCCGTCAGTTTCAGCAGCATGGCAATTGCCTCGGTCGGCTTGTTCTGCTGCGCCAGGATAATGCCCTTGCTAAAGCGCAGCCGCGCATCGCCCGGCTTCTGGAGTAGTCCGGCGTCTACTTTCTTCATGGCCTCGGCCAGTTGGCCGCCCTGCACCAGGCGGGAAATCTCGGCTGTCTCGTCGCTTGCCGCAAAGACCGGCGCGGCGAGCAGCGCACCGCACAGGGCGAGGGCGGCGCAGGGCAGGAAAGCAGCACGGAATGGCAGCAGGAAAAATCGCTTGGTGGACATGGGCTAGTTCCGGTTTAAAGAATGGAGAAACCGTATATTACATTGGCGCTGACGGCAATCACCGGAAGTCCAGGCTCATCGATTGCATCTCGCTTTCCTGCTTCATTTCATTTGCCAGTCCGATAGCCCGCACGATTTCGCGATAGGTCGAGAAGTCGAAGTGCTCGGGCGCCAGCAGCAGGCTGTCCAGGTAAGGCAGCAATTTGTCGGAGTCGGAAAGGGAATCGACGGCCGCATGCACCAGAGGAAAGTCGGCCATGCTGCGGCGTGGTTGCGCCGCATCGCCCCAGGCAGCAGCTTCTACCGGAAAATCCTGCTGTAGTTGTGCCAGCACCGTTGCGATCTGGCCCTTGTCGTCCATGGTGCGGTAAAGGGAAAGAAGATACAGCGCTGGCGCCGGCGACTGCATTTCCGCGCGGTCGAGATAGGGCCGCAAGACCTCGACAGCCCGCAGCGGATTATGTTCGGCCATCCAGCTTTCCGCCGCCGTCAGCAGGCTGGCCACTTCGGCGGCATGGGCCTGCGCGTTGTCGTCAACTGATGGCAGGGCCAGCGCCGGCGTTCCAGGCTCCAACGCCTGCCCGGTCTGGTCTTCGGCATGGTTTTCCAGCGTGAACCAGGAATCGGATAGATGGAGCGGTTCGGGCGGCGCCGACGACACCGTCGGCAGAGTGGCTTCCGTGCGCCATTGATAGCCCTGTTCAGGCAGCGCGGTGGCCGGGGCCGGGGCGATGTGTTCTTGAGGCAAGGCGAAATCCATGGGCGCCTCCGCCTCCCGGCTGGGTATGGAAGCCACAGGCGCTGGTGTCGCCGGCGCCGCAGCCGCCTTGGGCGGCGTGCCTTCCCAGTCGTCCAATTCCGCCTGTTGCTGCTGGCCCGATGGCATGGCCGGTGCGACCTCCGGCTCGACGGCCATGGCAAAAAAGGCTTGCTCCTGCCGACGCCGGTCATCTGCCCGACGCCACAACAGCCAGCCGATGACAGCGGCACAAGCGGCCAGCAGTCCACCCAGCAAGGCAAGCAGCTTGCCTGACACCATGTCTTCCTGGGCCGCGGTCAGCGCCGCCTTTTCCTGCTCATGCAGGCGTGCCGCGCTTGCAGCCGACTTTTGCGCAGCCAGGAGCTTTTCCTGCGTGTCGCGCAACTGCGCCTGCGTACCGGCAAGCGGATCTTCGCCACGCAGCAGGGCAGCGACCCGTGCCTGGTCCGCCCGCAACGCGGCCAGCCTGGCCGGGTCGGCTTCCATGCGCGGCTCGGACAGCGTGGTTGCGGAACGAAGTGCCAGCCTGGCCCGTACCTGCTCGATCTCTGCATCGCCGCCGGACAGCGTCAGCACGCTTTTTGTCTCGGCAGCCGGCTTGGGGCGGGGCGGTGCGGCAGGCTTGCGCGCAGCGCTCGCCGGCGGCTTCGTCGCAGGCAAGGCGCTGGCGGCGCTGGCAGCCAGTGGAGAGATTTCCGGAGCAACAGCGGCGGTAGTGTTGCCAGCCTGGCTGGCGGTTTTGCGTTGCACGCGTTCGGGTTTTCCGGCCGGCGCTAGCGCAGCAGCAGCCATCGGCAGCGTTGCCGGCACCGGGTCGAGCAGGACCTGGTACTCGCGCTTGACCGAGCTGGTGCAGCCTATCTCGACCGACACATTGAATGCAGGTTCGTTGATGCTTTCGGTAGTGCGCAGGTTGAGCACCGCTGCGCCGCCGCTCCCTGTCACATCGGCAACGGGACGGGCAAGCAGGCCGCCCTCCAGTGCCATCATGCGTGCCTTGACACAACTTGCGCCTGCATCATCTGCGCCGAGTCCGTAGACCGGTATCCTTGCTTCCAGCGGCCGGCCGAGGCCGGACTGCAAGCTGATTGCACCCAGCCCAAGGGCATGGGCCTGTCCGCCCCAGAGAACCAGGGGAATCAGCATTAGCCTGAGCGCAGGCCGTGGTGTTCCAACACACATCATGGTGATTTGGCCGCTGAGCGAACTTAAGATGGAATAACGAACGATAAATGATAACTGGAGGCAATATACCACTGAATATATAGCCTTCTCCACGCCAATTCCCGTTTATGTCGCGGCAAAAGAACAGGTGATCCTGGCGGTTAATTAACTTAAGTGACTGATTTATTGCAAGAATGGTCATAGGCCGGAGCGGCCAATTCGGAAGTCAGGTGCGGCGTCCGCGCCAAAGGACCTGGCGGGCGATGCGTGGCGATGTAAGCGGTGAGACTTGCAGGATAAACGCGTCGAAGAAGCGCAGCCAGGCGGTGCTGCCTGCCCCCTTTAATGCAGGTGGAAACGGACGCTGGCTCAAGCCGACAACGAGCGACAGCGTCACGTTGGTGAAACGGCGGCTCTTCCCGAAAGGCCGGTAGGCACTGGCTGGTTTGCACGAGGTCAGCCAAAACGGGAAGCGGCCCCGGCGCCTACAGCGCGTTGTGGACGCGCTCGCTATTGACGCTGCTGCGGCTTCCCTTCAGATGGGCTTCCACGTCGCTTGCCAGGTCGCCGACTGCGCCGACCGCTTCCTTTAACTGCTCCGGGGTCGCATCGAGCTTTTTTGCCCATTCGTGCATCGACCCTTCGTCCTGGAGGTCGATGCGCAATTGATCCTGTTCCTTGCTGGGTGCCTGGTCTGCCATGGTGTGCTCCTGATAGTGGTCTCCCGTGCCGGGAAGGTGCGCCCATCCGTGACAAAAAGAATCGACGGATGAACATGCGATGGGCCACGATCGTCGCATGCACGTCGCGCGAGCGTCAAAGAAGTCGGGAGGAGGCTTAACTCTGGTCAATGCGACCGGGGAAAACAGGGAAGGGGTTTGGTCCCGCCGACAGGAATCGAACCTGTATCTAGCGCTTAGGAGGCACTCGTTCTATCCATTGAACTACGGCGAGACGCGCATAAATGGGTGAGTACCTATATAGGTGAGCACCTAATTACGCCGGAGATTATAGCCGATAGCCCGGCAATCTCCAGTCCCATAACGTCTGGCGGTACAATGCCGCCTCCCTTCATCGACAATCAGAACGCCATGGCAGTTATTTCCCTCTCCAACGCCCAGCTTGCATTCGGGCACGTCGCCTTGCTCGATCACGCGGAATTTTCGCTGGAGCCGGCCGAGCGGGTCGGGCTGATCGGCCGCAACGGCACCGGCAAGTCCTCGCTGCTGAAGATCATTGCCGGGCAGTCCAGGCTCGACGATGGGCTGCTCGTCATGCAGCAAGGCCTGAAGATTGCCTATGTCGAACAGGAGCCGCACTTCCTGCCGGAGATGTCGGTGTTCGACGCCGTCGCGTCCGGACTCGGCGACCTGCCTGGCCTGCTGGCCGAATACGACCATCTGACCACCCAGTTCGGCGGCGACAACGACGACGCGCTGATGGAGCGCATGCACGAGATCCAGATGCGGCTGGACGCGGCCGATGCATGGACCCTGAACAACCGGGTCGAAGCCACGCTGGACCGGCTGAACCTGAACAAGTCGTCGTTGATGGGAACGCTGTCCGGCGGCATGCAAAAGAGGGTGGCGCTGGCCTGCGCCCTGGTCAGCGCGCCGGATGTGCTGCTGCTCGATGAGCCGACCAACCACCTCGACTTCACTTCCATCCTGTGGCTGGAAGGCTTGCTGCGCGATTACCGCGGCAGCATCCTGTTCATCACCCATGACCGCAGTTTCCTGGACAACGTCGCTACCCGCATCATCGAACTCGACCGCGGCCGCCTGCTGTCCTTCCCGGGCAACTTCAGCACCTACCAGGCGCGCAAGGCCGAGCTGCTGGAAAACGAGGAAGTGGAAAATGCCAAGTTCGACAAGTTCCTGGCGCAGGAAGAAGTCTGGATCCGCAAGGGCGTGCAGGCACGGCGCACCCGTGACGAAGGCCGCGTCCGTCGTCTGGAACAGTTGCGGCTGCAACGCAGCGTCCGCCGCGACCAGCAGGGCCAGGTGCGGCTGGACGTGTCGACGGGCGACCGCTCGGGCAAGATCGTGGCCGAACTGGTCGAGGTCAACAAGTCCTATGGCGACAGGGCGATCGTCAGCAACTTCAGCGCCACCATCCTGCGCGGCGACAAGGTCGGCCTGATCGGTCCGAATGGCGCCGGCAAGACCACGCTGCTCAAGCTCATCCTGGGCGAGGAGCAGCCCGACAGCGGCTCCCTGCGCCAGGGCACCAAGCTGCAGGTTGCGTACTTCGACCAGATGCGGGCGCAGCTGAACGAGGAAGCCAGCCTGGCCGACACCATTGCGCCGGGCAGCGACTGGGTCGAGATCAACGGCCAGAAGAAGCACGTGATGACCTACCTGAACGACTTCCTGTTCGCGCCGGAACGCGCGCGCTCACCGGTCAAGTCGCTCTCGGGCGGCGAGCGCAACAGGCTTCTGCTGGCGCGGCTGTTCGCCAAGCCGGCCAATGTGCTGGTGCTGGACGAGCCGACCAATGACCTGGACATCGACACGCTGGAACTGCTGGAGGAATTGCTCGAGGATTATGCCGGCACGGTGTTCCTGGTCAGCCATGACCGGATGTTCCTGGACAACGTGGTAACCCAGGTCATCGTCGCCGAGGGTGGGGGCGACTGGCAGGAATATATCGGCGGCTATACGGACTGGGAGCGGGTACGCGCTGCCGCTGCCGCCAGGCCGGCGGCGCCGAAGCCGGACGCCAGGGCGCCAGCCAGGGAGGCAACGCCGGCGGCCAAGTCGAAAAAGCTCAGCTACAAGGAGCAGCGTGAACTCGACGAACTCCCGCTGGCGATTGCCGCCCTGGAGGCGGAGCAGAAAACCATTTCCGCCAAGCTGGCCGACGCCGACATCTACCGCCGGCAGCCGGACGAAGCGAAAAAGCTGACCCAGCGCTTTGCCCAGATCGACGAGCAACTGCTGGAGACGCTGGAGAAATGGGAAGCGATCGAGGCTAAAAGCAAGGGCTGAGCCGGTTTGCCGTGGCGCCACGGGCGGCTTTAATTCAACCGCCCGGCCGCCTCCCGCAGCGACGGCAGCATCTGGCGCAGCATGCCGGCGTCCTGCGCATGCGGCCTGCGCGCCAGGTAGTCTTCCAGGTCCTTCAGGGCCGCCTGCGGACATTCGAGATTCGCATACGCCATGCCGCGGTCCCGGCGTTCCGCGACATCCTCCGGCAACAGGACGACCAGCCTTTGCTGCACGCCCAGCGCAAGTTCCCATTCCGCGCGTTCGAAGTAGAGCGACTTCAGGTTGCGCAGCATGCGCACCAGGATCTCGCGCGGCTCGGCTTCCTGCAGGTAGGCCGAGAGCGGCGCATCGCGCTCCGCGTTCTGGGACAGATACGGCTCCAGCCGCTCCTCCAGGTCTTCCCGCGACAGACTGGCGCCGTTCACCGGATCGAGCACGATCTCGCCTGACTGCACCGACAGCTTCATCAGGAAATGGCCGGGGAAGGAAATGCCCTTGACCTCCAGCCCGACCTGGTGCGCCAGTTCCATATAGAGCAGCGCCAGCGAAATCGGGATGCCGCGCCGCGAACCGAGCACGCAGTGGAGATAGCTGTTGTCGGGATCGTAGTAATTGTTCACGTTGCCGGCAAAACCCAGTTCCTGGTAAAAGAAATGATTCAGCATGCGCAGCTTTTGCACATGCGACGCGTCGGCCGGCAGCCGCTTTATCAGGCGCGCTGCCAGGGTATCGACTTCAAGTTGCGTGGCGCCAAGGTCCAGTTGCGGGTCGATATCCTGGGCGATCGACAATGCGGCTTCGAACAGCGGGATGGACTCATCCTGCTGGACCAGTGAACTAAAGTAATCGAGCGATTTAAGCATGGACATGTGACCGCAAGTGCGTTGGCGCGTTGCAAAAATCGGCGCGCGATACCTTATCGCGCAATACGCTTGAAGTCCGCAGGGCGAAAGCCGGTAAGCATCAGGGCGCCGAAATACACGACGGCGCCGATCGCCATGACCATCAGCAGCGCACCGATGCGCAGGAAAGGATGGGCCTGCATCGCTATCCAGTCGAATTGCCCCGCCACCCACATCGTCACGCCGGAAAGCAGGAACAGCGCGCCGGCCAGCTGGCCGAAGAACAGGGCCCAGCCCGGCTTGGCCTGGTAGATGCCGCGCCGGCGCAGGCCGAAGAACAGAAATGCCGCGTTCAGGCAGGCGCCGAGTCCGATGGAGAGCGCCAGGCCTGCATGGGCAATCCACGGGACGAATGCCAGGTTCATCAATTGCGTTGCGATCAGCACGCCGATCGCAATCTTGACCGGCGTGCGGATGTCCTGCCGGGCGTAGAAGCCGGGCGCCAGGATCTTGACGACGATCAGGCCGATCAGCCCGACACCGTAGGCGATCAGTGCGCGCCCGGTCATTGCAACGGATTGCGCGTCGAATTTTCCGTAATGGAACAAGGTGGTGGTGATCGGCTCCGACAGGGAAGCAAGCGATACCGCGGCCGGCATCGCAAGCAGGAAGGTCAGGCGCAATCCCCAGTCGAGCAGCGCAGAATATTCCACCGTGTCGTGGTCCGCGTGCGCCTTTGCCAGGCTGGGCAGGAGTATCGTGCCGAGCGCCACGCCCAGCAGGCCGGTCGGCAGCTCCATCAGCCTGTCCGCGTAGGAAAGCCAGGAAACGCTGCCATTTTGCAGGTGGGACGCGATATTCGTGTTGATGATCAGGCTGATCTGCGCGACCGAAACGGCAAAGGTAGCCGGCACCATTTGCCGCAGGACCCGCCTGACGCCGGCGTCGGACAGGGCGACCTTCGGGTTCAGCGAGATTCGCGGCAGCATGCCTATCTTTATCAGCGGCGGGATCTGTATGGCCAACTGCAATACGCCGCCGACAAAGACGGCAATCGCCAGCGCATAGACCGGTTGCTCCATCAACGGCGCAAGAAAGAGGGCAGCGGCGATGAAACTGAGATTGAGCAGCACCGGGGTAAAGGCGGCGACCTTGAATTGCCGCCATGTGTTCAGGATGCCACCCGCAAGAGCGACCAGCGACATGAACACGATGTAGGGAAACATGATGCGGGTCATCGTGACCGATGCGGCAAAGGCTTCCGGGTCGGACTTCAACCCGGTGGCCATCAGGTACACCACGGCCGGCGCAGCCAGAATGCCTGCGGCGCAGGTGATGAGCAAGGTGAAAAGAAGAATCGTCGCTACGTGATCGACCAGCGTACGGGTGGCGGCGTCGCCTTTCTGGATCTTGTATTCCGCCAGAATCGGCACGAAGGCCTGGGAAAATGCGCCTTCCGCAAACAGGCGCCGCAACAGGTTTGGTATCCGGAATGCAACGAAAAAGGCGTCGGTGAGCGAGGAGGCGCCAAAAGCGCGGGCAATCAGGAATTCGCGGATCAGGCCGGTTACCCGGGACACCATGGTCATGCCCGATACCGCTGCGAGGGTTCTATGCAAATTCATGCGCGGCATTATAGCGGGTCGAGGGGTTGCAACTACGTCAATGCAGGGGTATCGTGCCGGGCCGGGGCAGGAACAGGTTTACCGTCGGCTTCATTCCGGTTTATAATCTGCGGCTGTATTGAATTTGTTTCGCAACTGGTAGGTGTTGCGAACGCAACCGACCACGTTTAGGAAATTTCATGGCAAATACCGCACAAGCACGTAAGCGTGCTCGTCAAGCAGTCAAGCAAAACGCACACAATTCGAGCCAGCGCTCGACGCTGCGTACCGCAGTCAAGGCAGTTCGCAAAGCAATCGATGGTGGCGACAAAGCCGCAGCGACCCAAATTTTCCAGTCCTCGATCTCGATCATCGACCGCATCGCCGACAAGAAAATCATTCACAAGAACAAGGCAGCACGTCACAAGAGCCGCCTTTCAGCAGCCCTGAAGGCGCTGGCCTGAATTTGCCCGGCTGGCCGATGGCCAGCCTGGAAGCAAAGATTGCAGATGCTTAAAACCCGCCGGATTCGTCCTGGCGGGTTTTTTCGCTTGCTACGGACGATTAACTATATCCGTCGTAGAGCATGTACCGGTTATTTCACGCTCGGCAAACCGGCGATCGCAGTTCCCGGCTTGATATTTTTCTGGGCAAACCAGCCCTTGTTCATTTCCAGCGCATAAGCAGCCGGGCCTTTAGCGCAATGCGAATTCAGCGTCTGGGGCTGCATGTCCTCGATGTTCAGAATCTTTCCCTGTGTGTCCAGAAACGCGACCGACAGTGGCAAGGGCGTGTTTTTCATCCACATGCAGACTTGTGCTGCTTCCCCGAACACGAATACCATGCCGGCGTTAGGGGCGAGCTTTTCACGGAACATCAGCCCTTTCTCGCGCTGCGGGCCGGTGGCAGCAACTTCAGCCTGGATGACATGCATGCCGGCGGTCAAGGGTACGACAGGAAACTTTTCTTCCGCATGGGCAGGTAGCGCCAGCAGCAATGCCAGCCCGACGGCAGCGTTCAGCATGGTCAAATTTTTCATGGCAGGAAGTGTAAACGAAAAAAGGGCAGATGAAATCTGCCCTTCGCCGACATGCACCGCTGGATTACTTGGCTGCGGTAGCGTTGACTGCCTTCACTTTTTTAGCTTTCTTGACTTTCTTTGCTTTCTTGGTGGTTGGCGCCGCGGCTGCCGCTGGCGCTGCAGATGGCGATGCTGCTGGAGCAGCAGTATGTGCCGCAGCGAAAGCGGAAAGGGAGAACAGGCCAGCGACGAGGGCAGCGATCAGTTTTTTCATTTTCTATCTTTCAATTCGGCTTTAAGTTAATTGTTGGGCGATTCTTTCGAATCACCGCCTGTAACGGTCAAGATGAAATGCGGTTGACATGTTTTAAAGCAATTCTTAGAAAAGAATTAAAACGTTGGGTCAGCACTACGGCGCATCGTGGGCTTGCTATGATGCATGGCCCATAATTTCCTGCCGTTAAACCATGCCGCAGCTATCACCGATTTTCCTGCATGCTGTTGCTGCGTTGCTGTTTGCGGCGATCGGCCTTCCAGTCCAGGCCGCGCCTTATACGCCGAAGTCGGACGACCAGGTGCTGGAACGCCTGCCGTTGCGTCCGACCGACCCGGTCGCGCGTGAAATGCTTGCGTTGCGCAAGCAATGGCGCGCCGACCCGGACAATGTGGTCGTTGCCACCGCATTGGCACGGCGCTATTACGACATGGTCGCGGAAGAAGGCGACCCGCGCTATCTCGGTTATGCGCAGGCAGCGCTGGCGCCATGGTGGGCGTTGCCGGAGCCGCCAGTCGACGTCCAGGTATTGCGCGCCGGCCTGGCCCAATTCAGCCACAATTTTTCCGGCGCGCTGGCCGATTTGTCCAGTGCCCTTGCACGCGACCCGCAGAACGTGCAGGCGCGCGCGCTGCGCGCCACGATCCATATCGTACAGGCCCGCTATCGCGAAGCCAGCGCCGACTGCGCAGCGCTTCGCGATAGCGCCAGCGAACTCATCGCGACCGGTTGCAGCGCCATGGTCGATGGACTGACCGGCAAGGTCGACGCCGCTCACCAGCGTCTTGCCGACGCGCTTGCCCGCCATGCGGACGCGCCGGCGCCCGAGAAGTTGTGGGTGCTGATCCGGCTTGCGGAAATGGCGCAGCGTCAGGAAAAGGCGCTGCAGGCGGAATCCTATTTCCGCCAGGCTGTTGGTCTGGGCATCACCGACACGTTTCTGCTTGCGGCCTACGCCGACTTCCTGCTCGACCATAAGCGCTACGGCGAAGTGATCGAGATGCTGAAGGATAAAACGCCGTCCGACGGCCTGTTGCTGCGCCTGGTGCTCGCGGAAACCCAGACAAAATCGCCTGGCGCCGCCGGCCGTGCCGCCACGCTGGCGGCGCGGTATCACGCGGCCCAGTTGCGCGGCGACACCGTGCACCAGCAGGAGGAAGCGCGGTTCCGGCTTGAGGTCAATAACGATGCAGGGAATGCGCTGGTCCTGGCCCAGGAAAACTGGAAGGTGCAGAAGGAGCCGCGCGACGCCCGCATTCTTCTGGAGTCGGCGCTGGCAGCCAGGGATCCGGCCGGCGCGGCTGCGGCGGTGCAATGGCTGAAGGAAAGCCGGATTGAAGACAAGCGTCTGCTGGACCTGGCTGCCAACCTGCGCGAGGTGCGCAAATGATGCGCTGGCTGACCGGGCTACTCTGCGTCCTGTGGTCCCTGAACGTGCATGCGCACAAGCCCAGCGACAGTTACCTGACGCTGGGCATCGAGGAAAACCAGGTGAGCGGGCAATGGGACATTGCGTTGCGCGACCTGGATTTCGCGATTGGACTGGATACCGATGCCGACGGCGCCATTACATGGGGAGAGCTGAAGGCCCGCCAGAAGGAAATCGACGCCTATGCGCTGTCGCGCCTGCAGGTGTCGGGCGCCGGCCAGGCCTGCCCGTTACGGGCGACTGGGCACCTGGTCGATGACCATACCGACGGCGCTTATGCAGTAGTGCAATTCCAGGCAGCCTGCCCGGCGATTGCCGATACGTTGCAGGTGAAGTACCAGCTTTTCTTCGACATCGACCCGCAACACAAGGGCTTGCTCCGGCTGCAAAACAAGGGCGCGTCGATTACGGGAATTTTCAGCCCCGAAAATGCGGACCAGGTGTTTTCCTTGCAGGCGCCAAGCCGGTTGCGCCAGTTTGTCGACTACCTGCGCGAGGGCGTCTGGCATATCTGGATAGGCTATGACCATATCCTGTTCCTGCTGGCGCTGCTGCTGCCCGCCGTCGCGCTGCGCGAGAAAGGACGCTGGCAGGCGGTGCCGGCGTTCCGGCCAGCCTTCTGGTCCGTGCTCAAGATCGTCACCGCGTTCACCGTGGCGCATTCCATTACCCTGACGCTGGCGACGCTGGGCCTGATCAGCCTGCCTTCGCGCTGGGTCGAATCGACCATCGCCGCCTCGGTCGTCATTGCCGCGCTGAACAATGTCTATCCGCTGTTCCGGGAGCGGCGCTGGGTAATGGCCTTCCTGTTCGGCCTGATCCACGGTTTCGGATTCGCCAGCGTCCTGAGCGACCTTGGCCTGCCGCAGGATGCGCTGGTCATCGCGCTGGTCGGGTTCAATGTCGGCGTCGAGGCCGGGCAGCTTGCCATCGTCGCCGGTTTCCTGCCGCTGATCTATTTCCTGCGCGAGACGTGGTTCTATCGGCATGTGCTGCTGTCCGGCGGATCGATCCTGATCGCAGTCCTGGCCCTGGTCTGGTTTGTCGAGCGCGCATTCGACATCAAGCTGGTAACACCCTGATCAGCGCATTTCCAGTGGCGACACTTCCTGCCATTCACCCGGCAGCAGCGGGTGGCTGGCCAGCGCGTACGGGCCGATGGCAATGCGCACCAGCCGCAGGGTCGGCAAACCGACCGCCGCAGTCATCCGCCTGACCTGGCGGTTCTTTCCTTCCGTCAGCGTCAGCGCCAGCCAGTTCGCCGGGATGCCGGCGCGGTGCCGGATGGGCGGCGTACGCGGCCACAGCCAGCCAGGCGCTTCGATCTGCACTGCCTGGCAGGGCAGGGTCGTGAAGTCGCCAAGATCCAGCGGCGCCCGCAGGCGCTCCAGCGCCGCCGGCGTGATCCTTCCTTCCACCTGCGCCAGATAAGTCTTCGACAGCTTCTTCAACGGGTGGCTGATGTCGTGCTGCAGCCGGCCGTCGTCCGTGAGCAGCACCAGTCCTTCGCTGTCGGCATCGAGCCGGCCGGCAGGATAGACCCCGGGCACGTCGATATGGTCCGCCAGCGTCGGCCTGCCGGGATGAGGCGAGAACTGGCACATTACCTGGAAAGGCTTGTTGAACAGGATGAGCGGCATGGCATGGGACTTGAAAACGATTTGACTGCTGGATTGTACTTGCGCGCCGGGATGAGCCTAGAAGCGCTTCCCCGTCTTATTGCAAACCGATGGCATACGGTAAAATTCTGGTGCATAATACGAAACGTTGTCTTATGTCTTATATAAGACACAAGCGAACATAAGCAGACACAAGCAGGCCTTCGTGAGCCGCTCCAAGATTTCTGCTTAACCCGGTTTCGTATTCGATGTACTCTTTCCATCCGCCTTCCTTCCGGAGACAACGATGTATCAACATATCCAAGTACCTGCCGAGGGCAGCAAGATTGCCGTCAATGCTGATTTCTCGCTGACCGTTCCAGATAATCCGATCATTCCCTACATCGAAGGCGATGGCACCGGCGTGGATATTTCCCCGGTCATGATCAAGGTGGTCGATGCCGCGGTGGCCAAGGCTTACGGCGGCAAGCGCAAGATCAGCTGGATGGAAATCTTCGCCGGTGAAAAGTCGACCAGCGTCTACGGTCCCGACGTCTGGCTCCCGGAAGAAACCCTGAAAGTGCTGAAGGACTACGTGGTGTCCATCAAGGGCCCGCTGACGACGCCGGTAGGCGGCGGCATCCGTTCGCTCAACGTCGCGCTGCGCCAGGAACTCGACCTGTATGTCTGCCTGCGTCCGGTACGTTACTTCAAGGGCGTGCCGTCCCCGGTGCGCGAGCCGGAAAAAACCGACATGGTCATCTTCCGCGAGAATTCGGAAGACATCTACGCCGGCATCGAGTGGGCGGAAGGCTCCGACGGCGCCAAGAAAGTCATCGAATTCCTGATCAAGGAAATGGGCGTCAAGAAGATCCGGTTCCCGGACACCTCCGGCATCGGCGTCAAACCGGTCTCGCGTGAAGGCACCGAGCGCCTGGTGCGCAAGGCGCTGCAATACACCATCGACAACGACAAGCCTTCGCTGACCATTGTCCACAAGGGCAACATCATGAAGTACACCGAGGGCGGCTTCCGCGACTGGGCGTACGCGCTGGCGCAGAAGGAGTTCGGCGCCGAACTGATCGATGGCGGCCCGTGGTGCAAGTTCAAGAATCCGAAGACCGGCAAGGAAATCATCGTCAAGGATTCGATTGCCGACGCCTTCCTGCAGCAGATCCTGCTGCGTCCGAACGAGTACAGCGTGATCGCCACGCTGAACCTGAATGGCGACTATATTTCGGACGCGCTGGCGGCCCAGGTCGGCGGCATTGGTATTGCACCGGGCGCCAACATGTCCGACTCGGTCGCCATGTTCGAGGCAACGCACGGTACCGCGCCCAAGTATGCCGGCAAGGACTACGTGAATCCGGGTTCGCTGATCCTGTCTGCTGAAATGATGCTGCGCCACATGGGCTGGGTCGAGGCGGCTGACCTGATTATTTCCTCAATGGAAAAATCCATCACGTCGAAGAAAGTCACCTATGACTTCGCCCGACTGATGGAAGGCGCAAGCCAGGTGTCCTGCTCCGGCTTCGGCGAGGTGATGATAGAAAACATGTAATCGCGTGCATGTAGGCAAGGCCGGACGCAGTTCAGGTTTTTGCCGATCCACGCTTGCCCCAATAAAAAATCCCCGCAGCGCGGGGATTTTTTATTGGGGCCGATGTGTTATCAGGATTCCGCCTGGATGTTTGCAGCCTGCTTGCCTTTAGGACCTTGCGTGACGTCGAAATTGACTTTTTGACCTTCTTTGAGCGTTTTGAAACCATTCATGTTGATTGCGGAAAAGTGCGCGAACAGATCTTCGCCGCCATCGTCAGGCGTGATAAAGCCGAAACCCTTCGAGTCATTGAACCATTTAACGGTACCAGTAGCCATGAAAGCGTCTTTCAAATATGAACCAATCACACGAGCCGTAAAAGCGAGAAGCTTCATCCAGCCTTGCCCCCTCTTATAACTTGCCCTCCTGCCATCATTAATGCATTGCTGCATTAGTTGACGATCTGCATTGTTCGGCTAAATTTAAAAAATGTCAACTAAATTGTCGTTCCGGCAAAATCTTCGAAACCGCTGCAAACTTCCCTTGATTTCAAGCATTCCATCGTCATCTGCGCACTAACAAGAAAGGGCGTAATATCGATGAACACATTAACGACCGCTGGCTCTGCTGTCCGGGAGCCAAAATGAAGGCAGTAGAATAAACGCATGGCAACCAAGGACCAAAACGATACTGTCATAGAGCGCAAGGAGCAGCAGGAAAAGCTCCAACCGCCGCCGATGTATCAAGTATTATTGTTGAACGACGATTACACACCCATGGAATTCGTCGTGGCGATCATCCAGGAGTACTTCAACAAGGATCGTGAAACGGCGACGCAAATCATGCTCAAGGTTCATCGGGATGGCAAAGGCATGTGTGGCGTATATCCGAAGGATATCGCCAGCACTAAAGTGGAACTGGTTTTAACGCACGCGCGCAAGGCAGGGCATCCCCTGCAATGCGTGATGGAGGAAGCATGATTGCTCAGGAATTGGAAGTAAGTTTGCACATGGCATTTGTCGAGGCCCGACAGGCCCGGCACGAATTTATCACGGTAGAGCACCTGCTTTTGGCATTGCTCGATAACCCGTCAGCAGCGGAAGTGATGCGGGCCTGCGCGGTCAACATCGAAGACCTGCGCAAGACGCTGACAAATTTTATTAATGATAATACGCCGACCGTCCCTGGCTCGAGCGAGGTTGACACCCAGCCTACGCTTGGTTTCCAGCGGGTGATCCAGCGCGCGATCATGCACGTGCAGTCCGCATCCAACGGCAAGAAGGAAGTGACCGGCGCGAATGTGCTGGTGGCGATCTTCGGCGAAAAGGATTCGCACGCAGTGTATTACCTGCACCAGCAAGGCGTCACCCGTCTCG
The DNA here is from genome assembly GCA_963522035.1 of uncultured Noviherbaspirillum sp. Lineage (GTDB taxonomy): Bacteria > Pseudomonadota > Gammaproteobacteria > Burkholderiales > Burkholderiaceae_D > Noviherbaspirillum_A. Next base: position 15,760 of record CAUQYP010000074.1, read on the forward strand.
ACGTGGTGAACTTCATTTCGCACGGTGTTCGCAAGGACAACCAGAGCGATCCGCAGAAGGCGCCGGAAGGTTCGGAAGAAACGGCGACCGAAGCCCAGCAAAAGGAAAGCCCGCTGGACCAGTTCACGTCCAACCTGAACAAGCTTGCCGCCGAAGGCAAGATCGACCCGCTCATCGGCCGCGAAGCCGAAGTGGAGCGCGTGATCCAGACCTTGTGCCGTCGCCGCAAGAACAACCCCTTGCTGGTGGGCGAGGCCGGCGTAGGCAAGACGGCCATTGCCGAGGGCCTGGCCTGGCGCGTGGTACAGGGCGAAGTGCCGGAAATCCTGCAGAATGCCGTGGTCTATTCGCTCGACATGGGCGCGCTGCTGGCTGGCACCAAGTACCGGGGCGACTTCGAGCAGCGGCTCAAGTCGGTGTTGAAGCAGTTGAAGGACAACCCGAACGGCATCCTGTTCGTCGACGAGATCCACACCATCATTGGTGCGGGTTCGGCGTCTGGCGGCACGCTCGATGCGTCCAACCTGTTGAAGCCGGCGCTTTCCAGCGGCCAGCTGAAATGCATCGGGGCGACGACCTACACCGAGTTTCGCGGCGTGTTCGAGAAGGACCATGCGCTGTCGCGCCGGTTCCAGAAGATCGACGTCAACGAGCCGACGGTGGAGCAGACCATCCAGATCCTGCGCGGGCTGAAGTCGCGTTTCGAGGAACATCACGGCGTCAAGTATTCGGCGTCGGCGCTGACTTCGGCGGCTGAACTGGCCGCGCGCTTCATCAACGACCGTCACCTGCCGGACAAGGCCATCGACGTGATCGACGAGGCGGGCGCAGCGCAGCGCATCCTGCCGAAATCGAAGCAGAAGAAAACCATCGGCAAGTCGGACATCGAGGACATCATCTCGAAGATTGCGCGCATTCCACCGCAGTCGGTCAACCAGGACGACCGGACCAAGCTGCAGACCATCGACCGCGACCTGAAGAACGTGGTGTTTGGACAGGATCCGGCCATCGAGGCGCTGGCATCGGCCATCAAGATGGCGCGCGCCGGCCTCGGCAAGACCGACAAGCCAATCGGCTCCTTCCTGTTCTCCGGCCCGACCGGCGTGGGCAAGACCGAGGTGGCGAAGCAGCTGGCCTTCATCCTGGGCATCGAGCTGATCCGCTTCGACATGTCCGAGTACATGGAGCGCCATGCGGTAAGCCGGCTGATCGGTGCGCCACCCGGCTATGTCGGGTTCGACCAGGGCGGCCTGCTGACCGAGGCAATCACCAAGAAGCCGCACGCAGTGCTGCTGCTCGACGAGATCGAGAAGGCGCATCCGGATATCTTCAACATCCTGCTGCAGGTGATGGACCATGGCACGCTGACCGACAACAACGGCCGCAAGGCGGACTTCCGCAACGTCATCATCATCATGACGACCAATGCCGGCGCCGAAAGCCTGCAGAAGCGTTCGATCGGCTTCACCGACAAGAAGGAAGCCGGCGACGAGATGGCGGATATCAAGCGGATGTTTACGCCCGAGTTCCGCAATCGTCTCGACTCGACGATCAGCTTCCGCGCGCTGGACGAGGAAATCATCCTACGCGTGGTCGACAAGTTCCTGATGCAGCTGGAAGAGCAGTTGCATGAGAAGAAGGTCGAAGCGGTTTTCTCGGAGAACCTGCGCAAATTCCTGGCGCGCAAGGGCTTCGATCCACTGATGGGTGCGCGGCCGATGTCGCGGCTGATCCAGGACATGATCCGCAAGGCGCTGGCCGACGAACTGCTGTTCGGCAAGCTGGTGGAAGGCGGTCGTGTCACCGTGGATCTCGACGAGAACGAGCAGATCAAGCTCGAGTTCGTCGAAGGCGATGTGCCGCCTGCGGCATCGACGCCGGAAGCAGTCGAAGTGGAATAAGCAGGCGCTGCAGCAAAAAGCCCGGACTGGAAACAGTCCGGGCTTTTTTTATGCAGCGCGTTTGCGTGGACTAGAGCAGTTGCGTGCTGACTTGCCCCAGCCGGTCTGTAAGCGATATTGCTTGCTCCGCGCAGCGACAGTTGCCGTTGCTTTTGACGCTGCCTTTGACGTGGATCCCCGT
>CAUQYP010000075.1:0-17787 GCA_963522035.1 uncultured Noviherbaspirillum sp.
ACGGCAACGGCAACTGTCGCTGCGCGGAACGTCAAACGCAACTGTCGCTGCGCGGAAGCAGCGCATCTGGCGCAAGCCAGCATGAAAATGCGCTACTTCTCCCCGCTCGCAGCGAAGTCCGCGCCGATCAGGTCCACCCGATCCGTGCAGAACGCATCCACGCCCCAGTCCAGCAATCGCCGCGCAATCGCCGGGTCGTCCACCGTGTAGCAGAACAGGCCAAATCCGGCATCCTTGATCGCCCGAGCCTGCTCTTCCTTCAGGTTCTTGTAATTGGTATGCAGCGCGACCGCACCCACCTGCTCAAGCCGAGCCTGCCAATCTTCCGGCACCTGCCCGATCAGCAGTCCGCGCGGGATCTCGGGCGCAATGTCACGCGCGGCCATCAACGCTTCCGGCGAGAACGACGAGAACAGCGGCATGACACCCTGCTCACCCTGCTCGGCCAGCGCCTTCTTCAGCACCGCCGCCGCGGCACGCCCGGTGTCGGCCGCATAGCCAGGCGAAGGCTTGATCTCGGCATTCATCCAGATGCCATGCTGCCGGCAGAAGGCAATCACGTCCTCGAAGCTCGGCACCGGCTCGCCGGCGAACTGCGGGCCGAACCAGCTGCCGGCGTCCATCGTGGACAGCAGCTGCGCGCTGCTCTCCGAGACGTTGCCGATGCCGGGCACGGTGCGGCCGAAGGCCGGGTCATGCATCAGCACCGGCACGCCGTCGGCCGACAGCATGACGTCGAACTCGACGGCGCGGTAGCCATGCTCCAGGCCGCAGCGCAGGCCGGCAATGGTGTTTTCAGGCGCGAGCGTGCCGCCGCCGCGATGCGCGATGATACGGGGGAAAGGCCACATGACTTGCATTGCTCCTTGATTATTAACAGTCAGGCAGGGTCGATCCGGAACTCGATCACGCCATGCTTCATGCTGCGCCAGGAGTCGACCAGCTGGCTGACGTTGGCGCGGTCGCGCGAGCGGATGACCATCCGGTATTCGAAGGTACGGCCGTCATCCTGCATGCCGTAGCTCATGTTGGCGATGGAAAAACCATGCTCGGCGATGAGCTGGCGCAGCGGCTCTTCGGCCAGCACCTCGCCGCGCTGGAAGCGCACCACGTGGTGCGCATAGTAGAAGGACGGCAGCACGCCTTCGAGCCAGCGGAAGAAGGACAGCGCGGACACGGTCAGCACCGTGGCCACGATGACCGGAAAATAAAAGCCGATGCCGGCCAGGATGCCGATCGCCGCGGTGATCCAGATCGACGCCGCGGTGGTCAGGCCGCGTACCGAGAAGCCGTCCTTCATGATCACGCCGGCGCCCAGGAAGCCGATGCCGGTCATGATGCCCTGTGCCATCCGGGTCGGGTCGGTGCTGGTCGGCGCATGCGCCACGTCCAGCCCATACCAGACCGACTGGTACAGCGTCACCAGCATCAGCATGCTGGCCGACACGCAGACCAGCACATGGGTGCGAAAGCCCGCCGGCCGGCCCTGGTAGCTGCGCTCCAGCCCGATCAGGCCGCCGGCCACCAGCGCAGTCAGCAGGTGCATCAGTATCTTGTATTCGACGGTGTCGGTCATGCCTGGTCCTGTGCAGCGCTGTCGTCGCTGCCGGTGTCTAGCAGCAGCCGCGCAGTGGGTTCGTCGATGATGAGTTCGTTGATGAAGCCGCCTTTCAGCGCAGCGCGCAACCCTTCCACCTTGCCGCGTCCGGACGCGACGCAGATCGAATGCCGGGCGCGCCGGAACAGGTCGAGGTCCGGGCCGCTGGTGCGGCTGTTCAGCGCAATGTCGGCATAGCTGCCGTCGGCGCGGAAGAACACGGTGGCGATGTCGCCGACCGCGCCCGCTTCGGTGACGGCCTGCAGGTCCTGCGGGTCGAGGTAGCCGCCGCTGTGGATCTGGCTCGGCACTTCGGCCGCCAGCGCGCCCACGCTATAGACCAGCACGTCGCAGCGCTGCTGCAGTTCCACCAGCCGCTGCACGCTGCGCTCGCGCCACAGCGCGGTCTTGGTTTCCGCATAGTCGAAGAACGCCGGCACCGGGAACGGCTGCGGCCGCGCGCCGTAGTTGGTGGCGAAGCGCATGATGATCTCGCTGCTGAACGCGTTCGACATGCTGTGCGTGGTGCCCGAGCCGTTCAGCTGCACCACTTCCACATTGACGGTGGCCTTGGGGATCAGGCGCGAGACGATCTCGTTGACGGTATTGCCCCAGGCCAGGCCGATCACCATGTTCGACTGCACCAGCCGGTTCAGGTAGCTGGCGGCATGGCTGGCGACGCGCTCCAGCCACTCGCGCTCGCCGCCCATTTCCGGCACCGACACCACGTGCGCCTGCGGCAGGCCGAAGCGCTGCTTGAGCGCGGCCTCGACCTGCTGCGGATGGTCGCGCGGGTCGTTGATGTGGATTTCCACCAGGCCGTTGTCGCGCGCGAAACTGAGCAGGCGCGAGACCTTGGAGCGCGACAGGTTCAGCTCGCGCGCGATCACGGTCGTGGTCATGTCCTGGTAGTAGTAAAGCCGCGCCACCGTGACCGCATTGATGTACTGCGCCGACTCGTCGGTAGACGGAACGATCTGGCTATCCTCGTGCATGTCGGGCTCCGGAGCAGGCCGGCGGCAGCGGCCTGCCGGCACAACTGGTAAGGGTGGGTGAAACAAGGGTGAGCGGGGTCGTCATGATACTGCGTAGGCCGCGCCGGTCAGCGCAGCCGCTGCATGTCGACCGAGAACACCACCGGGTAGGACACCTGCCAGCGCGACCAGCGCAGCGAGCCGGCTTCCGAGACCGACCACAGGCGCCCTTCCCCGTCGAATGCAAGGTCCTCGATGCCGATGACCATGTCATGCGAGGCCAGCACCGCGCCTGTCTCCGCATCGAGCTTCTGCAGCCGGCCGAACCGGCTGCTGGAAAAGCTCATCCACAAGCCGCCGTCGCGGTCGAAGGCCGCGCCCTGCGCCTCCGCCGGCACGGCAAAGCTGCGGCTGGCCTGCGACGGCTCCAGCGTCGCGCCGTTGTGGGTGTCGAACAGCGACACCGGCAGGAAGAACGCGCGGGCCTTTGCCGCATCCTTGTCGAACGACGCAATGAAGATGGACTTGCCGTCGAAGTCGACCAGCGAACCCTTCATCTCGCCCGCCAGGTTCAGCGTGGCGACCACCGCGTCGGCTTCACCGGCGAAGGCGCGCGCCATGTCGATCTTGTACAGCCTGCGGGTGTCGGCCACCAGCAGCATGCCCTGCCCGAGATAGGCCATGCCCCCGGCATGGCCGCAGGACGGCGGCATGTCGAACTGGCCCACCGTTCGGCCGCTCGCCGGGTCGATGCGGTAGACCCGGCACGGCCCGGTGCCGACCTTGGGGTCGGTGCTGCGATAGCCCGACACCAGCACTTCGCCGCCGGCCACGGTGACGCCCTGCGGCACGTAGCCGGCGTCGATTTCAGGCGCCCAGATGCGGCTCAGGATGGCGTCGGCGTTCGGCACCGAAGGCAGTTCCGCAGCCAGGTGCGAGGGCCGCACGCCAAGCACGTCGGCCGCGACGGCCGAACCGCACAAGGCCAGCAACAGGCCGGCGATAACGGTGAATCGAGGTGCAAGCCTACCCATGTCGTCCCCCTGTTGTCTGTATTGCGCTGCTGTTCCGACGGACAGCCGCGTCAGTTGAGCCGCTGCGTGGTGGCGGCGTCGAACCAGTGCACCGTCGACGCGTCGAAGCCGGCGCTGACCTGCTGCCCGGCCTGGACCGCGGTGCCGGCCGGCGTGCGGATGACCAGCGTCTGGCTGCCGGCACGGCCGTGCACCAGCAAATCGGCGCCGAGCGACTCCACCATTTCCACTTCCATCTGGATGCCCGGCAGGCCCAGCTTCAGGTGCTCTGGCCGCACGCCGAGTATGCATTCGCCCTGCACCGGCGCGGCGACGCCGGCCGGCAGCGTCACTGCGCCATTGCCGTCGAGCTGGAAATTGCCGGGCGCGCCGGACTTGCCGCGCAACAGGTTCATCGGCGGCGAGCCGATGAAGCTGGCGACGAAGGTCGTGGCCGGACGTCCGTAGACGTCGGCCGGCGTGCCGATCTGCTCGGCGCGGCCGCCGTTCATCACGATCATGCGCTGGCCCAGCGTCATCGCCTCGACCTGGTCGTGGGTCACGTACAGGCTGGTGGTGCCGAGCGCGCGGTGCATCTTCTGGATCTCGAGGCGCATCTGCACGCGCAGCTTGGCGTCGAGGTTGGACAGCGGCTCGTCGAACAGGAACACCGCCGGCTCGCGCACGATGGCGCGGCCCATCGCCACCCGCTGGCGCTGGCCGCCGGAGAGCTGGCGCGGCGTGCGCTGCAGCAGCGCGCCGAGTTCGAGGATGCCGGCCGCCTTCTGCACGCGCGCCTCGATGTCTTCCTTCGAAAAGCGCCGGATCTTCAGCCCGTAGGCCATGTTCTCGTACACGCTCATGTGCGGGTACAGCGCGTAGTTCTGGAACACCATCGCAATATCGCGGTCCTTGGGTTCCAGGTTGTTGACCACGCGGTCGCCGATCACGATGTCGCCGCCGGTAATTTCTTCCAGACCGGCCACCATGCGCAGCAGCGTCGACTTGCCGCAGCCGGACGGCCCGACCATGACGACGAACTCGCCGTCGTCGATGTCGATGGAAATGCCGTGGATGACGGCGACCGATTTCGGGCCGCTGCCGTAGGTCTTGGTGATGTTCTTCAGGTGTACTTGTGCCATGAGGTTTTTTCCTTGCCGCGGCATGCTTGCCGCGGTCTGTTTTTTACGCGCCTGCCGGCTGGTCTACTTTTCCGAATCGACCAGGCCCTTGACGAACCATTTCTGCATGATGACGACGACCAGGCCGGGCGGCAGCATGGCCATGATCAGCGTGGCCATCACCATGTTCCACTCGACCGCGGCGTCGCCGCCGGCGATCAGGCGCTTGATGCCGATGCCGATCGGGTACATGTCCTGCTCTGTTGCGATCAGCAGCGGCCACAGGTACTGGTTCCAGCCGTAGATGAACATGATGACGAACAGCGCCAGCACGTTGGTGCGCGAGAGCGGCCAGATCACGTCCTTGAAGAAGCGCATCGGCCCGGCGCCGTCGATGCGCGCGGCCTCGGCAAGCTCGTCGGGCACGGTCAGGAAGAACTGCCGGAACAGGAAGGTCGCGGTGGCCGAGGCCATCAGCGGCACGGTCAGCCCGGCATAGCTGTTGAGCATGCCGAGGTCGGACACCACCTTGTAGGTCGGCGTGATGCGCACCTCCACCGGCAGCATCAGGGTCAGGAAGATCATCCAGAAGAACAGGTTGCGTCCCGGGAAGCGGAAGTAGACCAGCGCGAAGGCCGACAGCATCGAGATGGTGATCTTGCCGATGGCGATGGCCAGCGCCGACACCAGGCTCACCCACATCATGCGGCCCACCGGGGCCACCGCGACGCGGGTGGTGCCGGTGCCCAACACCTGGGAATAGTTCTGGATGAACTGGTCGCCCGGTATCAGCGAGATCGGCGACATCGACGACTGCTCGACACTCTGGGTGCTGGCGACGAAGGCGACATAGATGGGGAATGCCACGATCAGCACGCCCAGGATCAGCACCAGGTGGCTGATCATGTCGAGAATGGGTCTACGCTCGATCATGAGTAATTCACTTTCTTTTCAACATAACGGAACTGGACCACGGTCAGCGTGATGACGATGAACATCAGCACCACCGACTGCGCTGCCGAACTGCCAAGGTCGCCGCCCTTGAAGCCGTCGGAAAACACCTTGAAGACCAAAATCTCGGTGTCCTTGCCCGGTCCGCCGGACGTGGTGGCCTCGATGATGCCGAAGGTGTCGAAGAAGGCGTAGACGATGTTGATCACCAGCAGGAAGAAGCTGGTCGGCGACAACAGCGGGAAAATAATGGAAAAGAAGCGCCGCACCGGACCGGCGCCATCGATGGCGGCAGCTTCGATCAGCGACTTCGGTATCGACTGCAGCCCTGCCAGGAAGAACAGGAAGTTGTAGCTGATCTGCTTCCACACCGCGGCAATGACGATCAGTATCATCGCGTGCCTGCCGTTCAACGCATGGTTCCATTCGACGCCGAGCGGCCGCAGCGCATGCGAGATGATGCCCAGCGACGGGCTCAGCAGGAACATCCAGAGCACGCCCACCACCACCGGGGCGACGGCATAGGGCCAGATCAGGAAGGTGCGGTAGACCGCCGTGCCGCGCACCACGCGGTCGGCGAAGACCGCGAGGATCAGCGAGATGGCCAGGCCGAGCACCGCCACCGACACCGAGAAGATGGCGGTGGTCTTGAAGGACTCCAGGTAGTTCGGGTCGTTCCAGAGGTTTTCGAAGTTCTCGAACCAGACGAACTGCACGCTGCTGCCGAAAGCGTCCTGCAGCAGCACTGACTGGTACAGCGCCTGCACGGCCGGCCAGAAAAAGAAGAGTACGGATACGATCAGCTGCGGCGCCACGAGGGCGTAGGGCAGCCAGGCAGACTTGTAGCGGGCGCGTTTTTCCATGATGGCTTTCGTGTGCCTGCCGCCTTAGCGGTTGGCCTTTTCGAATCGGACCAGCTGCTCGTCGCCGCGCTTGACCGCTGCATCCAGCGCTTCCTTCGCGGTCTTCTTGCCGGCCCAGACGTTTTCCAGCTCTTCGTCGATGATGTTACGGATCTGCACGAAGTTGCCAAGGCGGATGCCGCGCGACTTGTCGGTGGTCTTGACGATCATCTGCTGCACGGCAATGTCGGTGCCCGGGTTCTTTTCATAGAAGCCGGACTTCTTTGTGATGTCGTAGGCTACCTTGGTGCTCGGCAGGTAGTTGGTGTCCTGGTGCCATTTGGCCTGCACTTCGGGCTGCGACAGGAACTTGAAGAACTGGGCGACGCCCTTGTTCTCTTCGGCCTTCTTGCCGCTCATGGCCCACAGCGAAGCGCCGCCGATCACGGTGTTCTGCGGCGCGCCCGGCACGTCGTTGTAGTACGGCAGCGCCGCCACCGCGAACTTGAACTTCGCATTCCTGGCGATGTTGGCGTAGGTGGCGCTGGACGAGGTCAGCATCGCGCATTCGCCGGAGAAGAACTTGGCGTCCGGCTCGCTCTTGCGGCCGCCGTAGCTGAAGTAGCCCTGCTTCATCCAGTTGGACAGGTTTTCGATATGGCGCACATGCAGCGGGCTGTTGAACTTGAGCCGTGCGTCCAGGCCGCCCAGGCCGTTGCCCTTGCTGGCGAACTCGACGTTATGCCAGGCCGAGAAGCTTTCCAGATGCACCCACGACTGCCAGCCGGTGGTGTACGGGCATTTCTCGCCGCTGGCCTTGAGCTTGGCGGCGGCCGCGACCACTTCCTGCCAGGTTACCGGCGGCTTTTCCGGGTCCAGGCCGGCCTTCGCAAACTTGTCCTTGTTGTAGTAGAACACCGTGGTCGATGCATTGAAGGGCAGCGACTGCATGTCGCCGCGGGCCGACGTGTAATAGCCCGCCACCGCCGGCACATAGGCCGAAGGGTCGAAGCTCTCGCCGGCCTGCTTCATCAGGTCGGCGACCGGGACGATGGCGCCCCTGGACTGCATCATGGTGGCAGTGCCGACCTCGAACACCTGGAGGATGTTGGGCGCGTTGCCGGAGCGGTAGGCCGCAATCGCGGCAGCCATCGCTTCGTCGTAGCCGCCCTTGTAGGTGGCCGTTATCTTGTAGTCCGACTGGCTCTTGTTGAACTGGTCTGCCAGCCCCAGCACGCGGTCGCTCAAGGCGCCGGTCATCGAGTACCACCAGGTTATTTCAGTTGCCGCGTGGGCGGATGTGAGGGTTGCGGCGCCCAGGACGGCAACGCAGAGCGCCTTTTTGGCGTGGGACATACGGATCTCCAGTCAATATTCTCGCGCGGACCGCCAGGGAAGCTCCGGAAGCCCTGGCATCGTCCATCGTCGGCTCGCGCTGCAAGTTTGCCAGCATGAAAGCTGGCGAGAATATAACTGATGTTGAACGTCTGTGCAATTTATTTGAAATTATGTGCATTGCTGTTTTTCGCAGCGTGCCGGCTGGTCCGGGCAGCGGATTTTACCGGCCGCCCCCGCCTTATTTCGCCGGCTGCAAACGAATGCGCTGCCGCGTCGCTTCCAGCACTTTCCCGCGTGAATACAGCAGCGGAAAGTAGTCGCCCTTGAGCCACATGCCTGCCAGGTCGCGGTAGTGCGGACTTTCCGGGTCGCCGGACTGCCCGGGCGCATTGACCGCGCGCGAGTTGTCCCAGTTGCCGACATCCACCACCACGCGGAAGGACGGACCATTGGTCTGCCGGAAATCGTTCGCGCGGTAGGTCGACTGGTTGGGTGTGTAGGCGCCGCCGCGCTTGGGCAGCGGCCCCACGTTCAGGCGCGCCCGGCCGGCGTCGTCCATTGCCGCGGCCAGCGGATGCTCCATCAGCGTATGGTGCAGCCTTCCCCATTGCCATTGCGAATGGTCCGGCCCCTGCAGCTTTTCCATTTCCGCATACGCGCCGGCCAGGCTTTCGAGCAGCACCGCGTTGCGCCGGGCCGCCGCATCGGCGCCAAACAGCGCTTCCGGCTTTTCCAGCGCGTCCAGCATGACGGCGACGTCCGGCGCGCCCATGGCGGCAGCTGCGTCCGGCGTCAGCACGGCCTTCTTGAATGCATTGCCCAGGTGACGCGAGAGCCAGACTTCATACAGCGCGGCCGGCGCGGAATCGCTGCGCTCGACATAGTCCCAGCCGGTGAAGACCTGCTGCGCCGCGTGCGCCTTCGGGTCTGCCGCGGGGAGCGGCTGCACTAGCGCAACCAGGCGCCGCGCCGGAATGGCGAGGTCGTCGTTCTGCAGCCGCATCGAATCCTCGATAGACACTTTGGGCGTGGCCGCCAGCACTTCCTCGATGCGGGCATGGCGCGAGCCATTGGTCCACTCGAAGCCGAGCTTGCGCTCCTGGTACGGGTACTCCGGCGGCAGGTTCATTTCGTTGGACGAGGAAAACCAGCCCTTCGCCGGGTTGTAGCTATAGGGAAGCTCGGCGCCGGACCAGAAACCGTCCCACTCGTAGCGGCCGTCGCCCGGCACCGGCAGCAGGCCGTCCCAGTTGGGCCGCCTGGGCGCCAGTCCGCCCGGCACCCAGCCGATATTGCCCTGCACATCGGCATAGACCTGGTTTTCGGTCGGCGCGCCCCAGTTCAACATGGCGTTCTTGAAGTCCCGGAAGTTTTTCGCCTGCATGTAGCCGACGCTGCCGAAATACGGCGCCATGCCGGGTTCCAGCCAGCCCGAACGCACCGCGAATGCCCGGTTTTTCTCCTTTTCGACAAAGACCACCGGGCCGTGCCGCGTGTAGCGCAGATCGACGGTGACCGGCGGGCCGCCGCGCACCGCCACCTGTTCCTGCACCACGCGGAACGGCTCCCACTGGCCGCGATAGCGGTACTCGTTCGGCCGTTCCGGGTTGAGTTCGTAGACGTAGAGGTCTTCCTGGTCAATGTTGAAGATGGTCAGCCCGAAAGCGATCGTGCCGTTATGGCCGATGGAAATGCCCGGCAGCGCCGGTTCACCTGCGCCGATCACGTTCATGCCCGGCGCATTCAGGTGGACGATGTAGCGCAGCGACGGCGCCGAGTAAGCGCGGTGCGGGTCGTTGGCCATGATGGCGCGCCCGGTGGCCGACTTCGATGGCGCAATGACCCAGTTGTTGCTGCCCTCGCTCGTTTCGGGATTCTCGTCGAATGCCACGCGGATGTCGGCGCCGGCAGCCGCGGCGCGCACCGCCTCCTTCGTGATGCGCACGTTCTGCGTCGCCAGCCGGAACACGGCCAGCAGGTCCTTGGGCAAACACGGGTCCAGTCCTTCCGGCATCGCGGCCTGCCACGGCGGCGTCAGGCCGAAACGCACTTCGTCGGACTTCAGGTCGGCCTTGCAGGCGACCGCGGCACGCGCCACTTCGCTGTTGAGGTTGCGGGTCAGGCCATGGCTGCGGATGCGCACCACGTCTTCCGGCTGCCACTTCGCCGGCGCATAGCCCAGCGTCCTGAACTCGAAGGGCATGCGCTCCGGGTGCGCCTGCAGGAAGTCGACATAGGCATTGATGCCGGCGGTGAACGCGCGCGCCATCGGCTCGGCGTTATTGCCGTAGGACTTCCATTCGCGCTGCATGTCGCCGCGGTACAGGAAGAGCCGGGTCGCTTCGTCCTGCGCGACGTAGGCCGGCCCCAGCACCTCGGCCAGCTGGCCCAGTCCGCGTCGTCGCCAGAGGTCGACCTGGAACAGGCGGTCGCGCGCGGCATTGAAGCCCTGCGCAAAAATCGCGTCGTCCTGGCTGCGCGCATAGATGTGCGGCACGCCCCACTGGTCCACCAGGATCTCGGCCGGCTTCGCCAGGCCGGCGACGCGATGGGTTTCCAGCGTTATTCCCTGCCGGGCCTCGGCCGGCGGTGACGGGGCCAGGGAGAAGGCCAGCGTAGCCAGCACGGCCGCCGGCAATGTGCGCAGTACGATTTTCATCCTCGGTCTCCTCGATGTTATTTTTATCCGCGCTTGAACAGCCGCTTGGCCAGGCTCACCACCATGTACACGATGCCGCCGGCGACGATGCCGGCAATGGCGCCGCTGAGCGGGCTTGCCAGCCATCCGAGCACGCCGCCTACGCCGGGCAGCGCATGCGCGGCTTCCTCGACGTGATGCAGCATCTCGCCCAGCGCCGGCACGCCGTGGACGAGAATGCCGCCGCCCACCATGAACATCGCGGCCGTGCCGACGATGGACAGCGACTTCATCATCCACGGCGCGCCGGCCAGGATCGCCTTGCCCAGGCCGCGCTGGAAGCCGCCGGGCCGCTGGCTCAGGTAGAGGCCGGCATCGTCCAGCTTGACGATGCCGGCGACCAGTCCGTATACCCCGATCGTCATTGCAATGGCGATGCTGGAGAGCACCGCCACCTGCGTGACCAGCGGCGCGTTGGCGACGACGCCCAGCGTGATCGCGATGATCTCGGCCGACAGGATGAAGTCGGTGCGCACCGCGCCCTTGATCTTGTCCTTTTCCAGCGCCACCATGTCGACGGCCGGGTCGGCCAGCGCGAGCGCCAGCTTTTCATGTTCTTCATCGCCGCCGTGCGGCCAGAAGCGGTGCGCCACCTTTTCGAATCCTTCGAAGCACAGGAAAGCGCCGCCCAGCATCAGCAGCGGCGTGATGAGCCAGGGCACGAACGCGCTGATCGCCAATGCTGCCGGCACCAGGATCAGCTTGTTCAGCATCGACCCCTTGGCCACGGCCCACACCACGGGCAGCTCGCGATTGGCATGCACGCCGGTGACCTGCTGCGCGTTCAGCGCGAGGTCGTCGCCCAGCACGCCGCTGGTTTTCTTGACGGCCACCTTGGCCATGACCGATACATCGTCGAGGATCGTGGCGATGTCGTCGATCAACGCCAACAGACTGCTTGCTGCCATATGGATGACTCCCTTAAGTTAACTGGTAAGGCGCGACGGCCGCATGTTTGCGGTCGAGTTCCAGCGCCGTAATATTGACCGGCATGAAGTGCCGGGTCTGCGGCTGGAAATCCCAGCGCTCGATGCTGCAGGTCCCGGCCGGCCGCTGGCCGTCAGCATAGCGGATCAGGTTGACGGAGTTATTGGCGCCATGCCGCAGCCGTGACGAAACCGCAGTGCCGGCCTGCACCGCCCACATCCGGCGCGCCAGGTACGGATGCCGTTCGTTGAGCGGGATGACGTAGGGCAAATGAATGTGTCCGCCCAGCACCAGGTCGGCGCCCGCTTCGGCCCAGCGCCGCACCGCGCCCGCATGCCCCTGCAGCACATTGGCCTCGTCCTCGGGCAGCAGCGCGCAGATGGGCTGGTGCGTGACGACGATGCGCAGCTGCTGCGGCGACGCGTTCAGCAGCCCGGTGGCGACCCGCTGCACCTGCGCGACCGACACCTCGCCATCTGCATGCTTGTAGGGCCGCGTCGTATTTACGCCCATGACCAGCAGGTTCGGCGCCGAGAACTCCGGCTCCAGTTCATCGCCGAACACGCGCCGGTAATTGGCATAGGGCGCCAGCAGCCGCATGCCCATATTCACCAGCGGTATGTCGTGGTTGCCTGGAATGGCGACCAGCGGCGTCGGCGCCATCCGGTCCACGAAGGCGCGGGCGGCGGCAAACTGGCTGCGGCGCGCACGCTGCGTGATGTCGCCGGACAGGATCACCAGCTCGGGTTTTTCTTCCTTGAACATACGCAGCAAGGCCTCGACCACCTCGTCCTGCTCGGTGCCGAAATGCGTGTCGGAAATCTGCATCACCACACTCATGCCGCGCCGCCCGTCAGTTCGCCGTTCTTCAACAGGTACAAGGGCTGCGGCGACACCCGGAAGCGCAGCGGCTCCTGCAGGCGCAGGACTTCACCGTCCACCGCCACCTTGACGGTGCGGCTGCGCCGTACGGAACGGGTCACGGCCAGTTCACGTAGCAGGAAGCTGCGTACATTCGTGTCGTCCCCGAGCGCGCCCAGCGCGCCGCGCAGCGCCATCCACAGCAGTGCGGCCGTGCCGACCGGCCGCGGCGCAATCGCCACCAGGAAACCGGCATCCAGCGCATCCGCCTCGGCGATGCCGATCTGCTGCATCTGCAGCTTGTTGTTGCCGACGAACAGCGTCGGCGTACGCCACTGCGTGACTTGTCCGTCCGCCGCCAGTTGCAGGCGCAACTGGCGGCGCGCGCGCACGACGCTGGCCAACCCTGCCCACAGCGCGACAAGGCGGCTGCGGCCGTACTGCTTCTTCCATGCCTCGCGGTCTTCGAGCAAGGTCGGGTAAAGGCCGAGGCTGGCATTGACCAGGAACAGCCGGTCATTCACCAGGCCGGCCTGCACCGGCTGCGGACTTGCAATGAGCAGCATCCGCACCGCTTCCTCGGTGTCTTCCGGGATACGGTGGGTGCGGCCGAAGTAATTGAAGGTGCCGCTGGGCAGCACGCCCAGCGGGCAGCCGCTCGCCAGCACCGCGTTGGCCACCGTGTTGATGGTGCCGTCGCCGCCGGCAACCACCACTGCGCCGCCAACCTTGTTGGCCTGGGCAACCGCATCCCGGGCAATGTCGGCCAGTTCCGCCGGATTCTCCACCAGCCGCAAATGGTGTTCCCTGCCCGCTTCCCGCATGACCCGGCTGATGATTGCCTGCGTGTCGCCCGCCTCCCGGTGGCCGGAAGCCGCGTTCAGGATGATGAAGAAGGGCATGGCGGGCTGGTTTGCGGGCATGTGAAATTGACGGCGTTGGTGAAGTCTGGGCGACGCTGCCACGATGGCAGCAGGCAGTATAAGGAAATCAGGCAACATGTTCGGTCTGTTGGCTCACACCGCCGTGCAGAAATTTTCCTCGCATGCCGCGCCGCCAAGCTTGTCGATTATACAAATCCCCGGCAATCCGGCCCGGGCAATCAGTGCCATGTAGGGCCGGACGCATTGGTGGCGTCTAATGGCAGCTGCCAAAAAAAATCCCCTGTGCCTTGTGGGCAGAGGGGATTTTCATGACGGCATCTGCATTGCTGCAGGCGCCGCCTGAGGCACAGGATCAGGCCTGTGGCTGCGCTTCCTCGACGTCAGCCGCTGCCGCCGCTTTCATCGACAGCTTGAGACGGCCGCGGTCGTCGGTCTCGAGGACCTTGACGCGTACCTGCTGGCCTTCCTTCAGGTAGTCAGCCACCGCATTGACACGCTCGTTGGCGATCTGGCTGATGTGCAGCAGGCCGTCCTTGCCCGGCATGACTTGCACGATGGCGCCGAAGTCCAGCAGTTTCAGCACGGTGCCTTCGTAGGTCTTGCCCACTTCGACCGAAGCGGTCAGTTCCTCGATGCGGCGCTTGGCTTCCTGGCCAGCGGCGGCGTCGACCGACGCGATGGTGACGATGCCTTCGTCGCTGATGTCGATCTGGGTGCCGGTTTCCTCGGTCAGCGCGCGGATGACTGCGCCGCCCTTGCCGATCACGTCACGGATTTTTTCCGGGTTGATGCGGACCGTGATCAGGCGCGGCGCGAAGTCGGACAGCTCGCCCTTGCCATGCGGCACGGCTTCCTGCATCTTGGCCAGGATATGGATGCGGCCTTCCTTGGCTTGCGCCAGCGCGACCTGCATGATTTCCTTGGTGATGCCCTGGATCTTGATGTCCATCTGCAGCGCGGTGATGCCCTGCGCGGTGCCGGCCACCTTGAAGTCCATGTCGCCCAGGTGATCTTCATCGCCCAGGATGTCGGACAGGACGGCAAACTTGCTGCCTTCCTTGATCAGGCCCATCGCAATACCGGCCACGTGCGACTTCATCGGCACGCCGGCGTCCATCAGCGCCAGGCAGCCGCCGCAGACCGACGCCATCGACGACGAGCCGTTCGACTCGGTGATTTCCGAGACCAGGCGCACCGAGTAACTGAAGTCTTCCGGCGCCGGGAGCGCGGCCAGCAGCGCGCGCTTGGCCAGGCGGCCGTGGCCGATCTCGCGCCGCTTCGGGGTGCCGACGCGGCCGGTTTCGCCGGTGGCGAACGGCGGCATGTTGTAGTGCAGCATGAAGCGGTCGCTGTACTCGCCCATCAGCGCGTCGATCTTTTGCTCGTCGCGGGCGGTGCCCAGCGTGGCGATGACCAGCGCCTGGGTTTCGCCGCGGGTGAACAGCGCCGAGCCGTGGGTGCGCGGCAGCACGCCGGTGCGGATGGAAATCGGGCGCACGGTGCGGGTGTCGCGGCCGTCGATGCGCGGCTCGCCTTCGAGGATCTGCGAACGCACGATCTTCGACTCCAGGTCGAACAGGATGTTGCCGACGTCGACGCTGTCCGCGCTGGCGCCGTCAGCAGCGAGCGCTGCGCCGACTTCGGCCGTCACGTCCTTGAGCTTGGCGGTGCGAGCCTGCTTGTCGCGCACCTGGTAGGCCTCGCGCAGCTTGGCTTCGGCCAGGCCGGTCACGCGCGAGATCAATGCGTCGTTCTTCGGCGCCGGGCTCCATTCGACTTCCGGCTTGCCGCCGTCGCGCACCAGTTCATGGATCGCGTCGATCACGGCCTTCATCTGGTCGTGGCCGAAAACCACCGCGCCCAGCATGATTTCTTCCGACAGTTCCTGCGCTTCCGATTCCACCATCAGCACGGCGGTCTCGGTGCCGGCCACCACCAGGTCCAGCTGGGTCTTGGCCAGCTGCGACACGGTCGGGTTCAATACGTATTCGCCATTCACATAACCGACGCGGGCGGCGCCGATCGGGCCGGCGAACGGAATGCCGGACACGCACAGCGCGGCCGACGCGCCGATCATCGCGGCGATGTCGGGGTCGATCTCGGGATTGACCGACAGCACGTGGATGATGATCTGCACTTCATTGAGGTAGCCCTCGGGAAACAGCGGGCGGATCGGACGGTCGATCAGGCGCGACGTCAGGGTTTCCTTCTCGGAAGGACGGCCTTCGCGCTTGAAGAAACCGCCGGGAATCTTGCCGGCGGCGTAGGTTTTTTCGACGTAATCAACGGTCAGCGGGAAAAAATCCTGGCCCGGCTTCGCATCCTTGCGGGCGACCACGGTAGCCAGCACGACGGTGTCTTCGATCGAGACCATGACCGCACCGGACGCCTGGCGAGCGATTTCGCCAGTCTCCAGGGTGACCTGGTGCTGACCATACTGGAAGGTCTTGCTTACTTTATTGAACACGTGAATTCCTTTCTGATATGCCGACAGATTTTCAGGAGCTGTCGTTCCACCTCACCACCGACGACGGGCATTGCAGCGCGCCGTCTTCTTGCAGCCGCCGTCAGCCCCGACGAACCGTAAAACGAAAAATGCCCGCATCAGCTCACTGACGCAGGCATTTCACACGATTTTGCAGGCTGGCAACGAGCTTACTTGCGCAGGCCGAGCTTTTCGATCAGTGCGCGATAACGGGTCGCGTCCTTGCCCTTCAGGTAGGACAGCAGGCTCTTGCGACGATTAACCATCATGATCAGGCCACGGCGGGAATGGTGGTCCTTGGTGTGGGCCTTGAAATGGCTGTTGAGTTCATTGATGCGGGCGGTCAGCAGTGCGACTTGCACTTCCGGGGACCCGGTATCGTTCTGGCCGCGGGCATTGTCCGCGATGATTGCTGCCTTGATACTTTTTTCTTGCGCCATGATATACCTTTCACATGCGGTGCCTGGAGACATGTAACCCCTGGCACCGTGGACAACGAGTTGATTTGATTCCAGCCGGAATGGCAGGACCGGCGAGTATAGCGGAATACGGCCGCCGATTCAAACCCCACGCACACCGCCAACAGGAGCAAGACCATGAGGAACTACCGGATGGCCGCCAGTGCGGCGCTGCTGGCGATCGCCGTACTGGGCGGCTGCGCCAGCATCTACGCCGCCCCGCCGCAGCCGGGCGAATCGGAAGCGCAGATCATTGCCCGGCTGGGCGAACCGACCCATCGCTACGGCGAGGGCAATACCCACCTGCTCGAATACATGACCGGACCCTGGGGCCAGGCCACCTTCATGGCGCGCATCGGCGCCGACGGCCGCCTGATCTCCTATGAACAGGTGCTGGACACCGAACATTTCAGCCGGATACAGCCAGGAAAATCGACCAAGCAGGACGTATTGCATACGATAGGCGCCCCGAGCGATACGTCCTTCCTGACACTGCCGCAGCTGGAAGTCTGGTCCTACCCGTACCGGGAAAGCAATGCGTGGGACTCGGTCATGCATGTGCATTTCGATCGCGCCGGCATCGTGCGCATGATGCAGAACGGCCCGGACCGGCGGCGCACACCCGGCATGGCCTGGCCGATGGGAAGCGGCTTGTAAAAATTAAATTCGCCATTTTCGGACACTTGAAATCGGTTTCCTGCGCCTTATTTACGGAGCATCGGAGCGATGCTCCAAAACCAAATCAGGAGAACAAGAAATGAATGTTATTTTGCGTAACCGTGCTTTCCCCTCGCTGCAAGCCCGCGCTTTCGACAGCAACTTCGAACGCCTTGTCGGCGGCCTGCTGGAAGGTGCACCGCTGGCGCCGCGCATGAACGTGGTCGACACCGGCGCTGCCTACCGGATCGAAGCCGAGCTGCCGGGCGTGACCCGTGAGGAGATCCGCCTGTCGGTCGACAAGAAGCGGGTGACGATCGAAGCGGAGTCCACGGTCGCGAACGCGCTGGCGGAAGGTGAAAAAGCCCTGCTGACCGAGCGCAGCGCACGCAAGTATTCCCGCGTGCTGACCCTGGCTGTTGAAGTGGACGATGCCGCAGCGGTAGCGAAGTTCGACAACGGCGTGCTGGCCCTGACCCTGCCGAAGAAGGCAGCGGACCTGCCGAAGCAGATCGCCGTCCAGTAAGCGCGGCCGCTCTGGCGGCTGGACGAAAAAAGGGCCGGATGTTTATCCGGCCCTTCTTCATGCTGGCGTCCCCAAGGGGATTCGAACCCCTGTACTCACCGTGAAAGGGTGATGTCCTAGGCCTCTAGACGATGGGGACAGTGAACTGTCCGTACTACGGTATTGCAAAAGTGCGTTGCTACGCGGGCCGGCAAGACAAGGGCCGCGTCGCGGCCCCACCTGCTGCTCCCACTTCCCGGCTGCTGCCGGATCATGCTGGCGTCCCCAAGGGGATTCGAACCCCTGTACTCACCGTGAAAGGGTGATGTCCTAGGCCTCTAGACGATGGGGACAAAATCTGCCCGTGCTGCTGGCCCTTACCGATACTGCGCCCTGCCTGTATTGCCGTGTTATCCGTAGCGTTGGTGGAGGTAAGCGGGATCGAACCGCTGACCTCTTGCATGCCATGCAAGCGC
>CAUQYP010000076.1:0-17778 GCA_963522035.1 uncultured Noviherbaspirillum sp.
GGCCGGGCTGGGCATCGCCGGCTGGCACCTGTGGATCAAGGCGCATCCGGCCGTGTCGTGCGGCATCGACCCGCTGGAAACCTCGCTCAACACCATTCCCACCGCGCGCCTGCTGCCTTTCCTGTTCCAGGCGGACGGCCTGTGCACCACCGAGTACGCGCCCATCCTCGGCCTGTCGATTCCGCAATGGTCGCTGATCTGGTTCGCTATCCTGGCCATCGTGCTGGGCCGGACCGCATTGCGCGGCATTCCGCGCCGATGAACGGCGGCGCGCCGCTGGCCGGCCGCGCGCTGGGCGAGGTGCTGGCGCAGTCGCCGCTGGACCCGCTCGAGACCCGCATCCTGCTCGGCCACGTGCTGGGGCTCACGCGGGTGCAGCTGATCACCCGCGCCGACCAGCGCCTGGACGCCGGCGATGCCGCCCGCCTCCAGGCATTGTTCGAGCGCCGCCTGGCAGGCGAACCGATCGCCTACCTGACCGGCGAGCGCGAGTTCTACGGCCTTGGCTTCCGGGTCACCCCGGCGGTGCTGATCCCGCGGCCCGACACCGAACTGCTGGTTGAACTGGCCTGTGCCCGCCTGCCCCGAGGCGGCAGCGTGCTCGACATGGGCACCGGTTCCGGCGCCATCGCGGTCGCCATCGCCCATGCGCGGCCGGACGCGCGGGTCAGCGCGCTCGACGCCAGCGCCGCGGCGCTTGACGTGGCGCGCTTCAATGCGGCGCGCCACGGCGTCGAGGTCGATTTCGTCCAGAGCGACTGGTATGCCGGCCTGGCGCCACGGCGGTTCTCGATGATCGTCGCCAACCCGCCCTACATCGTTGCCGGCGACAGCCATTTGTCCGAGGGCGACCTGCGCTTCGAGCCGGTAGATGCGCTGACCGACCATGCAGACGGCCTGTCGGCGCTGCGCGCCATCGTCAACGGCGCGCAGCGTTTCCTGGAAGACAAGGGCTGGCTGCTGATGGAGCATGGGTATGACCAGGCGGCGGCGGTAAGGGCTTTGCTACGTGACTGGAATGCGGTGGAAAGCTGGCGCGACCTGGCCGGGATAGAACGCGTGACCGGAGGATTTCGCAGGGTGTAATAACCGAAGGGCATTACACCATTGGTCGATAAGCCGCCGTCTTCCATGATCGACCGATGGTGTAATGCGCTTTCGCTTATTACACCCTACGAATCCGCTACGCCACCCGCCCCAAATTGCGTATCATCCACCGCTTGTTTTCCCACTCAAGAATTATGCTGCCTTCCATCGAACAACGCCTGGCCAACGAACTGGCCGCCCGGCCGGCGCAGGTCGCCGCCGCCATTGCCCTGCTGGACGAGGGCGCCACCGTGCCCTTCATCGCCCGCTACCGCAAGGAAGCCACTGGCGGCCTGGACGACATCCAGCTGCGCCTGCTGGAAGAACGCCTGCGCTACCTGCGCGAACTCGAAGACCGCCGCGCCGCGGTCATTTCCTCGGTCGAGGAACAGGGCAAGATGACGCCGGCGCTGCTGGACGCCTTCACCCATGCCGAGGACAAGACGCGGCTGGAAGACCTCTACCTGCCTTACCGCCAGAAGCGCCGCACCAAGGCCCAGATCGCAGTCGAGGCTGGCCTCGCGCCGCTGGCCGAGGCGCTGTTGGCCGACCCGACGCTGAGCCCCGAACAGGAAGCCGAAAAATACCTGAAGCCGGCGTTCGAGACCGACGGCGCCGCCAATCCCGGCGTGCCGGACGTGAAGGCCGCGCTCGACGGCGCCCGCCAGGTCCTGATGGAGCGCTTCGCCGAAGACGCCGGCCTGCTCGGCGCGCTGCGCGAATACCTGCAGGAGCATGCGGTGGTCGAGTCGAAAGTGGTCGAGGGCAAACAGGATGCCGGCGAAAAGTTTGCCGATTATTTCGATTACGCGGAAACCCTGTCCACCATCCCGTCGCACCGGGCGCTGGCGCTGTTCCGCGGCCGCCGCGAGGACATGCTGAACGTGGCCATGCGCCTCGACAGCGAGGAGGAAAAGCCGAAGTGGGACGCGCCGCACAACCCGTGCGAAGGCCGCATCGCCGCCCGCTTCGGCATCGCCAACAAGGGGCGGCCGGCCGACAAGTGGCTGGCCGACACCGTGCGCTGGACCTGGCGCGTCAAGCTGATGATGCACCTGGAAACCGAGCTGATGGGCGCGCTGCGCGAGAAGGCGGAAATGGAAGCCATCAACGTCTTCGCGCTGAACCTGAAGGCGCTGCTGCTGGCCGCGCCTGCCGGCCCGCGCGTGACCATGGGCCTGGACCCGGGCCTGCGCACCGGCGTCAAGGTGGCGGTGGTGGACGCCACCGGCAAGGTGGTCGACACCGCGACCATCTACCCGCACCAGCCGCGCAACGACTGGGACGGCGCGCTGCACACGCTGGCGCAACTCGCCGCAAAGCATGGCGTGACGCTGATCTCGATCGGCAACGGCACCGCGTCGCGCGAGACCGACCGGCTGGCGCAGGACCTGATCAAGCGCCACCCGGACATGAAAATGAGCAAGATTGTCGTGTCCGAAGCCGGCGCCTCGGTCTACTCGGCGTCCGAGTTCGCGTCGCGCGAGCTGCCCGACATGGACGTGTCGCTGCGCGGTGCGGTGTCGATCGCGCGCCGGCTGCAGGACCCGCTGGCCGAACTGGTGAAGATCGACCCGAAGTCGATCGGCGTCGGCCAGTACCAGCACGACGTCGGCCAGTCGCAACTGGCGCGCACGCTGGACGCGGTGGTAGAGGACTGCGTCAACGCGGTGGGCGTCGATGTGAACACCGCGTCCGCGCCGCTGCTGGCGCGGGTGTCCGGCCTGAACGCCAGCGTGGCCCAGGGCATCGTCAACTACCGCGACGCCCGCGGCGCGTTCACCTCGCGCGCGGCGCTGAAGAGCGTGCCGCGGCTGGGCGACAAGACCTTCGAACAGGCCGCCGGCTTCCTGCGCGTCATGGCCAGCGACAACCCGCTGGACGCGTCGGCGGTGCACCCGGAGTCGTACCCGCTGGTGGAAAAGATCCTGGCCGACCTGAAGAAGGACGTGAAGTCCGTCATCGGCGACAGCGGCCTGTTGAAATCGTTGAACCCGGCAAAATATGCCGATGACCGGTTCGGCGTGCCCACCGTCACCGACATCCTGAAGGAACTCGACAAGCCGGGCCGCGACCCGCGGCCGGAATTCACGACTGCCACCTTCAAGGAAGGCGTCGAGGAAATCGGCGACCTGCGGCCGGACATGGTGCTGGAAGGCGTGGTGACCAATGTCGCGGCCTTCGGCGCCTTCGTCGACATCGGGGTCCACCAGGACGGGCTGGTGCATATTTCGGCGCTCTCCCACAGCTTCGTCAAGGACCCGCACACGGTGGTCAAGGCCGGCCAGGTGGTCAAGGTGCGGGTGCTGGAAGTCGACGCCAAGCGCAAGCGCATCGCGCTGACCATGCGGCTGTCCGACACTCCGCCGGTCGCCAGGCCGGAGCAGCGCGGCGACCGCAACGACAGCAAGCGCCTGGCGCAGCACCAGCAGCAGCGCCCGGGCAAGGCACAGCCGGCGCCCGCAGCGGGTGCGATGGCGGCTGCCTTCGCGAAGCTGAAATCCTGAGCGCAAAGCGTGCAGGCGCGTATTTTTCTATAATGGACGTATTTTCCAAAGCGAGGCAGTCATGAGCGACGTACAGAACTGGATCAAAGAGACCGTGACCGGCAACCCGGTCGTGCTTTTCATGAAGGGCACCGCACAGTTCCCGCAGTGCGGTTTTTCGGGCAAGGCCATCCAGCTGCTGAAGGCCAGCGGCGCCGAGAACATCGTCACCGTCAATGTGCTGGAAGACCCGGAAGTACGCCAGGGTATCAAGGACTATTCGAACTGGCCGACCGTGCCCCAGCTCTACGTGAAAGGCGAGTTTGTCGGCGGCTCCGACATCATGAACGAGATGTACGCGTCCGGCGAACTGCAGTCCCTGATCAAGGGCTGACATGCCCGATGCGACCGACGCCGCCGGGGCCCAGCTGCTTCCGGGTCCACCGCGGCGCCTGGTCATCGCCATCACCGGCGCCACCGGCGCGATCTACGGCATACGCCTGCTGCAGGTGCTGCGCGCGACGCCGGGGGTGGAAACGCACCTGATGCTGTCCGAGGCGGGCGTGCTCAACCTGCACCAGGAACTGGACATGAACCGCAAGGACGCCGAAGCCTTCGCGGACGTGGTCCATAACGTGCGCGACATCGGCGCCTCCATCGCCAGCGGCTCGTTCCAGTCCGACGGCATGATCGTCGCACCCTGCTCGATGAAAACCCTGGCCGCCGTCGCCCATGGCCTGTCCGACAACCTGATCAGCCGCGCCGCCGACGTCGTGCTGAAGGAACGCCGCCGGCTGGTACTGATGGTGCGCGAAACCCCGTTCAACCTGGCGCACCTGCGCAACATGACGGCAGTGACGGAAATGGGCGGCATCATCTTCCCGCCGCTGCCCGGCTTTTACCAGCGTCCGCAGACGATTATCGAGATGGTCGACCATACGGTGGGCCGGGTGCTGGACCTGTACGGCGTGGCGCACAGCCTGACGCCGCGCTGGAGCGGCATGCGGGGCAGCCAGGCCTGAAGGTTCCCGGCCCGGACGCACGCTCGGGACACTGTCTTCCGGCTTCTGCGGCCCTCTCCCAAAGCCGCCTTTGCAAATATCCTGCCTGTTTCTGCATCCATTTGCGTCATCCGTCCGTATGACGTATGAATTTTTCGGATTTCTTCATACAATTGCGCGTAACCCTCAACCTGGTCGCGCTTAATTTACGGAAACTTTATGACGATGCAGAAACCGCTTGCCCGCCGCCGCCGCGGCCCTGGTGCAGTTGCCGCCTCCCTGCTGGGCCTCTGCGCGGCCGCGCCGCTCGCATCGGCGCAGGAGCAGACCCTGGACGCCATCAGCGTCGAGACCTCGCGCAACAGCCAGCTGGGTATCGCCGAATCGGCCAACGCCGGCGTCGTCACGCAGCAGCAACTCGAGGCCCGCACCGTGTACCGGCCCGGCGAAATGCTGGAGGCCGTTCCCGGCCTGATCGTCAGCCAGCATAGCGGCGAGGGCAAGGCCAACCAGTTCTACCTGCGCGGCTTCAACCTCGACCACGGCACCGACCTCAGGACCACTGTGGACGGCATGCTGGTCAACCAGCGCTCCCACGCGCATGGCCAGGGCTGGACCGACCTGAATTTCCTGATTCCCGAACTCGCCAGCCGGCTCGACTACCGCAAGGGACCCTACTATGCGGCCGAAGGCGACTTCGCTTCCGCCGGCGCTGCCAGCGTGGTATATGCCAACCGGCTGGACCAGGGCATCGCCAGCGTCGGCATCGGCCAGAACGGCTACCGCCGCACCCTGCTTGCCGACTCGCCGGCGCTGGGCAACGGCAACCTGCTGTATGCGCTCGAGCTGTTCCACAACGACGGCCCGTTCACCCGCGGCGACGACTACCGCAAGATCAACGGCGTGCTGCGCTACGGCCAGGGCAACGAGGCCAATGGCTTCAACGTGACGGCCATGGCTTATCGCGGCCGCTGGAATGCAACCGACCAGATCCCGAGACGCGCAGTGGACGCCGGCACGCTCGGCCGTTTCGACACCATCGACGCGAGCGACGGCGGCGTCGCCCACCGCTACAGCCTGTCCGGCGCCTGGCACCGCTCGGATGCGGCCGGCTCGACGAATGTCAACGTGTACGCGATCCACAACAAGCTCGACCTGTATTCGA
The DNA here is from genome assembly GCA_963522035.1 of uncultured Noviherbaspirillum sp. GTDB lineage: Bacteria > Pseudomonadota > Gammaproteobacteria > Burkholderiales > Burkholderiaceae_D > Noviherbaspirillum_A. Next base: position 5,739 of record CAUQYP010000076.1, read on the forward strand.
ACTTCACCTACTTCCTGGACGATCCGGTCAACGGCGACCAGTTCAACCAGGCCGACCGCCGCACCACGCTGGGCCTGAACGCAAGCCGGACGATCCCGACGCCGCTGTTCGGCAAGGAGTCCGACACCACGCTGGGCCTGCAGCTGCAAAACGACAATATCCACAACGGCCTCTACAACACGGCGGCGCGCGAACGGCTCTCGACCACGCGGCAGGACCATATCGTCGAAACCAGCGCCGGCCTGTACCTGGAAAACACGACCCGGTGGGCCGACAAGTTCAGGACCGTGGCCGGCGTGCGCCAGGACTTCTACCGCTTCAACGTCGACGGCGACAACCCGGCCAATGCCGGCCGTGCCAGCGACAGCATCGCCAGCCCGAAGCTAAGCCTGATCTTCGGTCCGTGGGCCAAGACCGAGTATTACTTCAATACCGGCGCCGGCTTCCACAGCAACGACGCGCGCGGCACCACGATCAGCGTCGACCCGAAGGACCCGTCGGCGCCGGCGGACCGCGTCGCGCCGCTGGTGCGCTCGAAGGCGGTCGAGGTCGGCGCCCGGACCGAGATCATTCCCGGTTTGCAAAGCTCGCTGTCGCTGTACCGGCTGGACTTTGACTCCGAACTGCTGTTTGTCGGCGACGCCGGCACCACCGAGGCAAGCCGGCCCAGCCGACGCTACGGCATCGAGTTCAACAATTATTTCAAGCCGACCCGGTGGCTCACCGTCGACGCCGACCTGGCCTTCGCCCGTGCGCGCTTTCGCGACAATGACGTGACCGGCAAGCGGATTCCCGGCGCCGTGGAAGGCGTTGCCTCGATCGCGCTGGCAGTCGACCAGGTCGGCCCCTACTTCGGCGCGCTGCAGCTGCGCTATTTCGGACCGCGCCCGCTTACCGAAGACAACAGCGTGCGCTCGAAGGGCACCACCACGCTCAACGGCCGCATCGGCTACAAGATCAGCCCGACGATGCGCATCGAACTCGAAGGCTACAACCTGACCGACCGGCGCGATTCGGCGATCGACTATTACTACCCGTCCAGGCTGGCCACCGAACCCGCAGGCAGCGCAACGCCCGACATCCATTTCCACCCGATCGAGTCGCGCTCGTTCAGGCTCACGCTGACCGCGAACTTCTAGGCAGGAAGCATCAGGTTTTCGGCTGATAGTGGAAATGCGTGTGCTGCCGGCTGCTGGGCGTTTCCATTTCCACCGGCACGATGTGGATGTTGCCGTGCCTGACGCCGCTCTGCGCAATCAGGCTGTTGGCAAAGGCGGCCACGTCCCGGTAGCGCCCGCGCAGCACCAGCGTTTCAAGGCAGTTGTCATGGTCCAGGTGCACGTGCATGGTCGAGACGCAGATGTCATGATGGTCGTGCTGCAGCGTCGCCACCCGGCTTGCCAGTTCGCGCTCGTGGTGATTGTAGATATAGCTGACGTTGGCCACGCAGTACTGCGCCTCGTTGGTGCTCTTGCGCTCGTGTTCCAGGCGTCCCCGCAGCAAGTCGCGAAATGCCTCGGAGCGGGTCTGATAGCCATGACGCTCGATGAGTTCATCGAACTGTTCGGCCAGCTTGTCCTCGACTGAAATGGTAATGCGGCGCATGGATTCCCGGATGGATGGCTGTAGTGGAAGCCGGTGATCTTACACATGCGCGGCAATTGTGGCAGGCGTAGCAGAAATAATCCGGGTAAGGAATCGAGATGCTGCATACAGCCTGCCTTTGTTCCCCAATAAACGGGAAATGAATGTCGATGATCTTTACATTCTGCAACTATACCCACAAAGAAAATTCCCTAAGTCACTGTTCTAATGGAAATTAATTTATTGGCATAAACATTGCTATAAGTAAAAACACAATAAATTATTCCGGGGAACTCATGTTTAAACATATTCTGGCTGTTGCACTCGTCGCGTTTTCCGCCTCGGCGGCAAACGCCAACATCATTGCGAACGGCAATTTCGAGAACGGCACGTTCTCATCGTGGACCGCTGCAGGCAACGTCGCCGTCACCGGCATGGCCGGGCAAGGCTACTATTTTGGCGGCGGTAGCGTCGCACAGAACGGCAATGCGCTGGTTGCATTCAATCCCGGCAACGGCCCAACCGGCGGTATGATTTCGCAGACTTTCGCTACCAGCATGGGTACGGAATATCTGGTCGAATTCGACTTCGGTGCAACGGAAGGCGGTTCGCAGAATGTCATTGCCAGTATTCTGGGCAGCAATGGTTCCGTGCTGACATCCTTCGGCCCGGCACTTGGGAAAAACCTGCCGGTCGATCTGCAACACTTCAGCTTCAGCTTCGTTGGAAACGGCAACCTCGCGACACTGCAGTTCGTCGATTTCGCATCGAACAACACGACCAATCAAGATGGCTTGCTCGACAACGTATCGGTGTCGGCAGTGCCGGAGCCGGCAAGCATCGCACTGATGGGACTCGGCCTGCTTGGCTTCGCCGCGTCGCGCCGGAAAACGGCGAAAGCCGACAAGGTCTGAACAGCGGGCTTCGGAATCGAAGCCCATCGCCGGACTGCATGAGGAAACGCCCTACTTTGTGGGGCGTTTCGTTTTTGAATGCAGAGATCGTCGCCGCCCAGCCTCGCGCGACACCCGGCCCACATGGAATAGAATGGCGTCCAAATCCAGTAAAGAGGCCGGCACATGCGTTTGAAGATGAAGGAAAATTCCCTGTTCGCGGTCCTGCTGCGCTCTCCGTGGTGGATCAGCTTCCTGGTCGCGGCTGTCATTGGTCTTATCGCTGCAGTGGCGATGCCGGCGCCATATCGGCCGCTAGCCGCATTCTCCGGCGCGCCGTTCTTCATCATCGGCTGCATGGCGGCGTGGCGGCAGTGGCGCGCTCCCAGCACCACCAAGGCGACTGCGGCGCTGGCCGTCGCGGCGCAGATGCCTTCGGCTGCCTTCACCGCAGCGTTAGCCGACGGTTTTCGCCGCCAGGGCTATACCGTCACGCCTTATGCAGGGCGCGGCGCCGACCTCGAAGCGGAAAAATCCGGCCGGGTCGCACTGATTGCCTGCAAGCGCTGGAAAGCAGCGCGGCATGGCGTGGAACCTTTGCGGGAACTGCAGGCGGCCGCGGCAAGCCGGGACGCACAGGACTGTATCTATATTGCGCTTGGGGATCTGACCGACCAGGCCCGCCAGTTTGCCGTGGCATCGAAGATCGACGTCGTTCAGGGCGTGCGGCTTGCGCAACTGGTGAAGGTTGCCGTTTGAACTGTTAACGACAGCCTTGCGATTGGCTTGGTGCTTGAATTAACTGGTGCCGGCTGCAGGACTCGAACCCGCCACCCCATGATTACAAATCATGTGCTCTACCTGATGAGCTAAGCCGGCAAAGAGCGAAATTATACGTTATTTGATACGCGTCAGTGTAGGCCTGCCACCGCCCTTTTTCGGTGGATCGGGTGTGTCGTCGGGCGTGCTGGTGGACTGGTTTTCGCCGGTGTCGGACGCGGGCGTTGGAACCGCAGTCAGGGTGGGTGCCTCGGCCGCTGGCGGCATGTCCGGTGCGGCTTCGCGCTCGGGCTTCCTGGTCACCTCGAATGCCATGCCCTGCCCGTTTTCACGTGCATAGATTGCGGCGACGTTATCGACCGGCACGAAGATTTCGCGCGAGACGCCGGCGAAACGCGCATGAAAATGGATGAAATCGTTGTCCATCTTCAGGCCGCTGGTCGCGCTGAAGCTGATATTCAGCACGATCTCGCCATTCTTGACGAATTCAAGCGGTACCTGGGTTTCATGGTCCACCATGGCGGCCAGGTACGGAGTGTAGCCGTTGTCGGTACACCATTCGTAGATAGCCCTGAGCAAGTAGGGTTTGGTTGACGTTTCTGACATGGTTCAGGAGTTACCGGCTGGCATAACAAAAGGTTGCCCGGGCACTATGAACCGGCCTGGGCCGGGAGCATAGTGCACCTTAGGACAGAATGGTACGGACGGCAACAGCTTTACCGGCGCATCACTTTCTCGGACGGTGTCAGCGCCTCGATATACGCAGGACGCGAGAAGATGCGCTCGGCGTACTTCATCAGCGGCGCAGCCGTCTTGGACAGCTCGATGCCATAGTGGTCGAGTCGCCAGAGCAGCGGCGCGACCGCAACGTCCAGCATCGAAAACTCGTCACCCAGCATGTACTTGTTCTTCAGGAACAGCGGCGCCAGCTGCGTCAGGCGGTCGCGGATCTCGTTGCGCGCCTTTTCCAGGCTCTTGTCGCCGGCCTTGGTCTTTTCGTTTTCCAGCGTGTGTACGTGGATAAACAGCTCTTTTTCAAAGTTGAACAGCATCAGCCGCGCGCGGGCGCGCATCAGCGGGTCGGCCGGCATCAGTTGCGGATGCGGGAAACGCTCGTCGATGTACTCGTTGATGATGTTGGACTCGTACAGCACCAGGTCGCGCTCGACCAGGATGGGCACCTGGCCATACGGGTTCATGGTGGAGATGTCTTCCGGCTTGTTGAACAGGTCGACATCGCGCACCTCGAAGTCCATGCCTTTTTCAAACAGGACCAGGCGGCAGCGTTGGGAGAATGGGCAGGTCGTGCCCGAGTAGAGAACCATCATTTTTGCAGTTCCTTAAAAACAAACAGGGTGAGGCCAAAGCGCCTCACCCCTGGATCACCTGCCCCATGTTGAAAAACATGCGGCAGCCTGATTTTTTTATTTCACTTCGCGCCAGTAGGACGCGCTCAGGCGCCAGACCAGCACCAGTAGCACACCGAGGAAGAGGAGCACCCAGACGCCAAGCTGGCGCCGCTTGTTCTGGGCCGGTTCGCTCATCCAGCTCATGTAGGAAACGAGGTCGGCAACCGCTGCATCATAGTCAATGGCAGACAGCTTGCCCGGCGTAACCTGCTCGAAGCCCGCGAACTTGTGGACCATCTCGCCGGTATGCTCGTCCTTTTCATCGACGAACTTGGCATTGCGTATGCCCTGCAGCTCCCACAGCACATGCGGCATGGCCACGTTCGGATAGACCAGGTTGTTCCAGCCGGTCGGCCGGCTGCTGTCGGCGTAGTAGGTGCGCAGATAAGTGTAGAGGTAGTCGGGGCCGCTGCCTGCGCCGGAAGCCTTGGCGCGGGTGATGACCGACAGGTCCGGCGGCGCGGCGCCAAACCAGGCCTTGCCGTCGGCCGGCGTCATTGCCGACTTCATCAGGTCGCCCACCTTGTCGGTGGTAAACAGCAGGTTGGCCTTGATCTGGTCTTCCGACAGGCCGATGTCGCGCAGGCGGTTGTAACGCATTGCCGACGCCGAATGGCAGTTCAGGCAGTAGTTGACGAACAGCCTGGCGCCGTTCTGCAGCGAGGCGAGGTCGGTGCGCTCCGGCGCGTGGTCGAGCGGGAACCCGCCTTCGCTTGCGCCGAACGCGAGCGTAGGCAACAGGACGATAGCCGCAATCAGTTTTTTAATGAATTTCATTCGTTTGATCCTTTGCGGCTTAATGCGGGTGGAACGTGACGCGGCTCGGAACCGGCTTGAACTGGCCGGCGCGGCTCCACCATGGCATCAGCAGGAAAAAGCCGAAATAGATGAAGGTGCAGATCTGCGAAACCAGGGTGCGGCCCGTGGTAGGCGCCTGCACGCCGAGGTATCCGAGGACGACGAATGCAATGCCGAACAGGATGTACACATATTTGTGCCAGGTCGGGCGATAGCGGATCGAACGTACCGGGGAGTGATCGAGCCACGGCATCAGCGCCAGGATGACCACCGACGCACCCATCAGCACCACGCCCCAGAACTTCGCGTCCAGGAACAGCATGGCGGCGATGACGACCAGGCCGACGACCGCGGCCACCATCTTCATGGTGCCCGACAGGCGCGACTTCAGCATCAGCAAGGCGACATAGGCGGCAACGCCGACGATCAGCGCATACATGAACTGGGACGTCGTGGCACGCAGCACCGAATAGTACGGCGTGAAGTACCAGACCGGCGCGATGTGCGGCGGCGTCTTCAGCGAGTCCGCTGGCAGGAAGTTGTTGTACTCCAGGAAGTAGCCGCCCATTTCAGGCGCGAAGAACACGACCGCGCTGAAGATCATCAGGAAGATGGTGACGCCGAACGCGTCATGCACGGTGTAGTACGGATGCGACGGAATCGCGTCGACCGGGTGTCCGTCCGGACCCAGGTTGTCCTTGACTTCGATGCCGTCCGGGTTGTTCGAACCCACTTCATGCAGCGCGATCAGGTGCGCCGCCACCAGGCCGAGCAGCACCAGCGGGATGGCGATGACGTGGAAGGCGAAGAAGCGGTTCAGGGTAGCGTCGGACACCACGTAGTCGCCGCGGATCCACAGCGACAGGTCGGGACCGATGAAGGGTATGGCGGCGAAAAGGTTGACGATGACCTGTGCGCCCCAGTACGACATCTGGCCCCATGGCAGCAGGTAGCCGAAGAAGGCCTCGCCCATCAGCGCCAGGAAGATGCCGACGCCGAACAGCCAGATCAGCTCGCGCGGCTTGCGGTAGGAACCGTACATCAGCCCGCGCAGCATGTGCAGGTAGACCACGATGAAGAAGGCCGACGCGCCAGTGGAGTGCATGTAGCGCACCAGCCAGCCCCACGGCACGTCGCGCATGATGTATTCGACCGAGGCGAAGGCCAGGTTGGCATCCGGCTTGTAGTGCATGACCAGGAAAATGCCGGTCACGATCTGGATCACCAGCACCAGCATCGCCAGCGAACCGAAGATGTACCACCAGTTGAAATTCTTCGGCGCGTAATACTGGCCCCACTGGTCGTTCCACAGCTTGGAGAGCGGGAAACGGGAGTCGACCCAGTTCAGGGCCTTGGCGCTGGCAGGAGCGTCGGCCGGCAGTTTCTTCTCGACGAATGCCATGATTTATGCCTCACCTTTCTCGTCTTTGCCGATGATGAGCTTGGTGTCACCGGCATACATGTAGCGTGGCACCTGCAGGTTGTCAGGGGCGGGCTTGTTCTTGTAGACGCGTCCGGCCATGTCGAAGGTCGAACCATGGCACGGGCACAGGAAGCCGCCCTGCCAGTCGTCCGGCAGCGAAGGCTGGGCGCCAGGCTGCAGCTTGGTGATGGGGGAACAGCCGAGATGGGTGCAGATGCCGACCGCAACCAGGAACTCCGGCTTGATCGAGCGGTATTCGTTGCGCGCGTACTCCGGCGTCAGTTCGTCCGGGTTGCGCTGGGACTTCGGATCGGCCAGCTGGTCGTCCAGCTTGGGCAGCGCCGCCACCATTTCAGGCGAACGCTTGAGAATCCACACCGGTTTACCGCGCCACTCGACAGTCCTGAGCTCGCCCGGCGCCATGCCTGCAATGTCCACTTCCACCGGCGCACCGGCAGCCTTGGCGCGCTCCGAAGGCTGGAACGTCGACACAAAAGCACCAGCCGTCGCCAGTCCTGCAACACCGCCCACCGCACAAGTGGTAGCCAGCAGCACACGTCGACCGGAGTCAACCTGCTTATCGTTACTCATACCAACCCCAATCAGTCAAAATGCGAAATCTGTACGAAACTTCTAGCAACCTTAAATTATATCGGAGCGTCGCACTGTTTTAAAGAAAATACATCTTTCGCTGCGCAATTAACGTGCATTCCCAGGAACTTGCCAGGCCGGAAAACCTGCTGGCGACCCATCTCCAGCTGTTCGATGAACGATTAATCACTATCAATCATTAAATCAATTACAATTTTTACGCACAACTCAACGGAGGGCGGGACATGGGCATGCTTCAGGAATTCAAGGCATTTGCGGTCAAGGGCAATGTGGTGGACCTGGCGGTCGCCGTGATCATCGGCGCCGCGTTCGGCAAGATCGTCGACTCGCTGGTGCAGGACGTGATCATGCCGGTGGTCGGGCGCATTTTCGGCGGCCTGGACTTCTCGAATTACTATCTTCCGTTGAATAACCAGGCCTTGAACCTGACGCTGGCGGAAGCGAAGAAGGCCGGCGCGGTGCTCGCCTACGGCAATTTCATCACCATCCTGCTGAATTTCCTGATCCTGGCCTTTATCATTTTCCAGATGGTCAGGTTGATCAACAAGGCGAGGACCCTGTCTTTCCGGCGCCAGCAGGAAGTGGAAGATGCGGCGCCAGCAGCGCCGCCGTCGGAAGACATCATGCTGCTGCGCGAGATCCGCGACGCGCTGCGCAGGACCGACATCCCGCGCTAGGCGCCGCTTGCCTGCGGGCTAGTTGCAGGCTAGTTGCGCGCCTTGAGCGCGCCCAGGCGCAACAGCCCGCGCCGCTGTGCTTCGAACACCGCTTCCCCACGCGAATGCACCGCGAGCTTGGCATAGATGTTCTTGGCGTGCGTCTGCACGGTGCCTACCGAGACGGACAGGGCCCTGGCGACACCGCCGTAGCTGTCGCCGCGGGCGATCAGGTCGAGCACGGTGGTTTCTCGCGGCGTCAGAACGACGGGGGCTGCGTTCCCTGCATTCCCTGCGTTCCCGTTTATTGCATGGTCGGTAGCGACAGGCAAGGCGTCGCGCATGCGAGTCAGCAGTTTCCTTGCGATCAGCGGACTGATGGGCGAACCACCCGAATGCAAGTCCATCAGGGCGCTTACGATATCTAATCGGCCAGCCTCCTTTAATACATAGCCGGCAGCACCGGCCTCGATACAGGCGAGCACGCTGTCGTCGTCGCTGGACATGGAAATGACCATGACGCCGCACCGCGGCCAGCGGTCGACGCAAGCCCGAATGACATCGATACCGGAGCCGTCGGGCAGGCCCAGGTCGGTGAGCAACAGGTCGACGCGTGTGGATTTAAGCCATTCGAGCGCCGGTCGCACTCTGTCGAATGCGCCAACCAGTCGCAGTGCGGGTTCGGATTCGATTGCTGCGGAAAAGACCTTGCGGGTTACGTTGTCGTCTTCAACGATTACGACATGAATGGGTGCTGGAATTGCTGCTTGCGCCATCATCATCATGATTTTTCCTGTCTATACATCGGTAGGCGTTGTGGTGAACGCTTTAGCGCATAACGCGGACCGACTGCCTGTAGGCTGTCGACCGACAATGTGCGCACTCTGTGAAAGCCACGCCCTTGGTAACACGAACAACGGAAAAATGCGCTGACTCGAACCTCTTTCTGATGTGACGCAATCTTGCGGCGGCCTCGCTAATCACCCCGGCACACCTTGGTCGCTAATCGTTTACACGGGGTTGTCGATATCGATGAAACGATGCTGGATGCCGAAGTGCGCGGCAAGATGTTCGCCCACTGCCTGTACACCGTAGCGCTCGGTTGCGTGATGGCCGCACGCCAGGTAGGCAACCCCGGACTCGCGCGCGAGATGCACGGTCTGTTCCGAAATTTCCCCGCTCAGGTAGGTGCTGGCGCCGGCGGTGATCGCCTCGTCCAGGTAGCCCTGCGCGGCGCCGGTGCACCAGCCGACCCGGCCGACCGGCTGCTGCGGGTCGCCGATCAGCAGCGGTGCGCGACCCAGCCGTTGCTCGATGCGGGCAGCCAGCTCGCCTGCCGTGCGCACCGCCGTATCGTCAGGCAGGCCCAGCCAGCCCAGGCCGTTCTCGCCGAACTGCGCTTGCCGCACCAGGCCCAGCCGCAGTCCAAGCTGCGCGTTATTGCCCAGTTCGGCGTGCATGTCGAGCGGCAGGTGGTAGGCGAACAGGTTGAGGTCATTGGACAGAAGCCGGCCGAGCCGGTGGCGCCGGGTGCCGGTGATGCGGCCATCCTCGCCGCGCCAGAAGTAGCCGTGATGGACCAGGATGGCGTCGGCATTGTCGGCCAGCGCGGCGTCGATCAGCGCGAGGCTCGCGGTAACGCCGGTGACCAGCCTCGCGATGCGCCCGCGGCCCTCGACCTGCAAGCCGTTTGGGCTAAAATCACGGATGCGCCCGATATCAAGCAGACAAGCCAGATATTCCGACAACTGCTCGCGATCCACTGATTGCTCACTCACTGTTATCCACCCTTCTCTTTATGCGACGTCTCTGGTTAGTGTTTGCCCAAACCGTCACCATCGGTCTGGCCCTGTGGTTTATTGTAGCGACCCTGAAGCCGGACTGGGCGCCGCGCATCGGCGGCGGCGCCCAGCAGGTGCGCCTCAATCAGACCAATGTGCCGATGCAGGAAGCGATTGCGCCGCCCCGCCCGCAGCAGGGGTCGTATCGCGAGGCGTCGCAGCGCGCGATGCCGGCGGTGGTCAACATCTTTACCAGCAAGGGCGCGAAACCGTCGAACAACCCGTTGATGGAAGACCCGTTGCTGCGCCGGTTCTTCGGCGAGCGCCAGGGCGAGCAGGAAGAAAAGCAGTCCAGCCTGGGTTCCGGCGTAATCGTCAGCCCGGAAGGCTACATCCTTACCAACAACCACGTAGTGGAATCGGCCGACGAGATTGAAATCGCGCTGGCCGACGGACGCAAGGCAGTGGCGAAGCTGGTCGGGACCGACCCGGAAACCGATCTCGCCGTCATCAAGGTCAACCTCAAGGACCTGCCCGCAATCACGCTGGCGCAACTCGACCAGACCCGCGTCGGCGACGTCGTGCTGGCGATCGGCAACCCGTTCGGCGTCGGCCAGACGGTCACCATGGGCATCGTCTCGGCGCTGGGCCGCAACCACCTGGGCATCAACACCTTCGAGAATTTCATCCAGACCGACGCAGCGATCAATCCGGGCAACTCGGGCGGGGCGCTGGTCGACACCAACGGCAACCTGCTGGGCATTAATACCGCCATCTATTCACGCACCGGCGGTTCGCTCGGCATCGGCTTCGCGATCCCGGTGACGACGGTGAAGACGGTGATGGAGTCCATCATCCGCACCGGCCAGGTGGTACGCGGCTGGATCGGCGTGGAGCCGCAGGACATCACGCCGGAACTGGCGGAAAGCTTCGGGCTGCAGCGCAAGTCGGGCACCATCATCGCCGGCGTGCTGCGCAACGGCCCGGCGGACCGTGCCGGCATACGGCCCGGCGACATCCTGGTCGAGGTCGATGGCACGCCGGTCAGGGACACGACCGAGATGCTGAACGTCATCGCCCAGCTCCAGCCTGGCGCGAAGGCGGCGATGAAGGTGCTGCGCAAGAATGCCGAGACCAGCGTCGACGTGACTGTCGGCACCCGGCCCAAAATGCAGACTGTGCCAGTCGAGTAAGCGATGCACGTCCGCGACCTCGCGCAATACCTGGCCGAGCTGGCCGAGAACAACCAGCGCGCCTGGTTCGTGATGAACAAGCCGCGCTATGACATCCTGCGCGCCGAGTTCCTGGAAATGACGACCAGGCTGATTGCGGGCATCACGCGTTTCGACCCGGCGGTGGCGGCCTGCAACCCGAAGAAGGCGCTGTTTCGCATCAACCGCGACCTGCGTTTCGCGCGCGACCCGAAGCCGTACAAGACGCACTTCTCGGCAGCCATCACGGCCAGCGGCCTGAAGCGGCCCAACCAGGGCGGCGGCCCCGCCTACTATGTCCATGTCGACGAAAAGGGCCAGCTGCTGATCGCCGGCGGCGAGTACATGCCGCCGCCCGGTCGGCTGCGGCAGATCCGCCGCCACGTGATCGCCGATGCCGACGGCTTTGCGGCCGTGCTGAAGAACCGCAAGCTGCGCGCCGCTTATGGCGACCTGCAGGCCGAAGGCAAGCTGACCCGTCCGCCCAAGGGTTTCGACGCGGAGACGCCGCATGCGGAGTACGTCCGGCACAAGAGTTTTATCGTCTGGAATGAGCGCAGCGTGGCAGGCATGACCGGCGACGAGATGGAACGCATCGTGCTGGAGAATTTCAGGGATGCGCACGCGCTGGTGCAATGGCTGCGGACGGTGCCGTCGGAAGAACCGCAGGTTTAAAAGGGGCGCAGCGCGCCACGCCACCGTCACGCCAGACCATTTTCATGCTGGCTCGCACCAGAAGCGCCAGTTCCGCGCAGCGACAGTTGTCGTTGCATTAAGCCCCGCGCAGCGACAGTTGCCGTTGCCGTTGCCGTTGCCGTTGCCGTTGCATTTGACGTGCCCCCCCGTCGATGGCGACACGTCGCTGGTGCCGAAATCGGATAAAGAAGCGTCGG
>CAUQYP010000077.1:0-17696 GCA_963522035.1 uncultured Noviherbaspirillum sp.
GCACGGTGGCAGCCACCGATGCGGACAGTCCCACGCTGACCTACAGCCTGGTGACAGGCGCGGACTCGGCACGCTTCGCCATCAATGCCACCACCGGCGCATTGACGTTCGCTGCTGCGCCGAACTTCGAAGCGCCGGCCGACGTCGGCGCCGATAACGTCTATAACCTCACGGTGCAGGCGAGCGACGGCACACTGAATACAAGCCAGGCGGTGACCGTCACGGTCACCGACCTAAGCACCGAGGCGATCCCCGGCACCGCAGGCAACGATACCTTGCCCGGCACCGCGGGCGATGACTTGTTCGATATCAGCGCCGGCGGCAATGACATTGTCACGGCAGAGAGCGGCACCGACACCTTCCTGGCCGGCGCTGCGTTCAACGCCGCCGACCGTATCGACGGCGGCACCGAGCTTGACGACACGAACGAGATCGACACGCTGGTCCTGAATGGAAACTACGCCGCCGGTGTGGTCTTCACCGCGACCACGCTGGTCAACGTGGAGGAGATCCGCCTTGGCGCCGGCAACAGCTATAACCTGACGACGAACAATGCGACGGTTGTGGCCTCATCGCTCGCCATCGACGGCTCGGCACTCACGGCAGCCAACACGATGACGGTCAATGCGTCTGCGGAAACCGAAGCTGGCGCGAGCTACACGATGACCGGGGGCGCCGGCAATGACGTGCTGACCGGTGGCGCCGGGCCGGACTACCTCGACATCAGCTTCGGCGGCAACGACATCGCCGGCGGCGGCGCCGGCCGCGACACCTTCTACGCCGGCCCCGCGTTGACGGCAGCCGACCAGATCAACGGCGGCGCCGGCACCGACTTCGTCTACCTCAATGGCAATTACGGCGCCGGGCTGACGCTGGGCGCAGCGACTTTGACCAGTGTCGAAGCCATCGTGGTCCAGGCCGGCAACAACTACCTGCTGACCATGAACAATGCGATGCTGACCGGCACCCAGGCCGGCACGGTGGACGGGTATGCGCTCGGCAGCGGCGACGCGCTCACCGTCAATGCGTCGGCCGAGACCGACAGCGGCACCGTCTATACGCTCAGCGGCGGCGCCGGCAATGACAACCTGAACGGCGGCGCGGGGAACGACCTGTTGAGCGGTAACGCCGGCAATGACATCCTGGTGGGAGGCGGCGGCAACGACATCCTGACCGGCGGCGCCGGCAACGACACATTGACCGGCGGGCTGGGTAATGACGTATTCGACTACAACGTCATTGCCGACCGCGGGACCACCGGCGACACCATCAGCGGCTTCAGCCGCACCGGCACCAACGGCGTCGACGTGCTGAACCTGCATGACCTGCTGCTGACCTTCACCGGCTTCAATGGCAATAATGCATTCAGCGGCGGCTACCTGCAGTTCGACACCTCGTCCGGCACTTCGACCGTGGTGCGGGCAGACACCACGGGCGGCGCCAACAGCTATGTGACGCTGGTCACGCTGACAGGTGCCTTGCTGCAGCAAACGGACACGACAAACTACGTGCTGTGAGCAAGGACCGGGACCAAGCCCCTGCAGCACCAAGCTGCAGGGGCCCGGAAAGAAGCCTGGCAGTGGTTCCTGTTTCGCTTTCGGCTACAACGGCGCGTCCGGCGACAGTTCCAGCCGTGCCTCGCCGATCTGTATCACCTGCCCGCCCGGTGAATTATTGCCGCTCACGCGAACGAAGGACACGGTGATGCGGCGCGGATCCTGTATCAGCAGATCGGCAAGCTGCATGGTCACCGGAAACACCAGGCGCACGGTGCCGGGCTGGTTGCCGCCGGCCTCGATATTCATATGGACCCGGTGCGTCGCGCCGGCAATCTCGAACGGGCCGATGCTGCCCAACAGGTAGGTGCCGTTGGCGCTGGTGAGGTCCGTCGACGATGGCAGGTTCAGGTAGACGTAGTAGAAGTAGCCGCCGTTGCGGCCGGGGTCGTTGATGCTGACGCTGTCCAGCACGACCTGGGCCGACCGGTATGGCGTGGCCGGGCCGCGGGACGCCGTGGTCAGCACTTGCCGCAGCGTGTCGGCGGACGCATCGTCGATGGCGAATTGCGCGCTCACGGAGGACTCATCGAGCGGTATTCTCAGCACGCCGCCCAGCGCCAGCCGGTTCGGCCCCACCATCCTGCCCCGGCTCGGGTTGAAACCCTGCACGCCAGGGCGGGACACCAGTTGGGCGGCGCCGCCACCGGCGCGCGGCGCGAGTTGCGCGAGTTGCTGGTCGCCGCCATTGAATGCCGCCAGACGGAAACCGCTGGTGTCGCCGGCGCCGTTGCTGGCAACCGGAAGCGTGCTGGGCATGGTCTCGTTCTGGTAGTTGTACAGCAGCCTGCTGCGGGTGTCGATGGTCAGGCTGCGCTGCATGGTCAACCTGGTGGCATAGCTGAAGCTGCCGTTCCAGTAACTGTTATTGGCCAGTGGCGTCGTGCGTCCGCCGCCGGCTTGCTGCCAGGCCGACCATAGCCGGTCGACGTTTGCGTGATGCAGGAAGAAGATCGGATCGATCGGCGACTGCATGTCCGCCATCACGTTGCCGATGATGTTGTGGACCGGGTTGTGCGGGTTATTCTCGAACAGGGTTTCGAAGGAATTGGTCAGGCCACGCTGCATGTTGGTGACCGTGCCGGCGAACGGCGCCAGCGTCAGCGCAGAAATCACGTTGGTGTTGAGGCGCGGGACGTAAAGCGGATTCAGCGGCGACGGATTGGTGAACTCCGCCGGCAACTCCGGCGTGACGTAATAATCCCAGTAGGGGAGTACCAGCGACCGGTTGCCCGATATCGCGCGCAGTTGCTGTTCGAGGTAATACAGGTAGCCGCGATGCCAGGCAAGGAAATACGGAACGCCGTGCGGGCAGAAGTTGACATGCACATTCACCCAGTAGGTCCAGCTGCGCTTGTCGTTCGGGTTGGTGTTTTCCTTCATCGTGGCGATTGCATTGACCAGCGACGAATAATGCCTCGATGTCCTGAAGGTGCTCCATTCCTGCCGCTGCGTCATGCTGGCTTGCGCCAACGCGGGGCTGCTGGCCAACGATGGCAGCATCAGCGCCGACGCGCCCTTGATGAAGTCGCGCCGGGTAAAACCTTGCTTGATCATGATGCTCTCCAGGATGTTTCGTTATCCATGGTAGGCGTGGCGGATTGCAATCCCTTGAGAAAGCTCAACGAGTCCGGCAAGCGCACCAGATCGGCTTGCGGCCCGCCGCCGCGCCAGGGCGGGGCGTTTTTCAGTCGATTTTCAGTCGATTCTCAGTCGATTCTCAGGCCGTCCTGGCGCGGGCGCGGCGGTCTGTGGCGGAACGGCGGTCGTAGCCGGGTTGTACTAATTGCAGCCCGGGCTTGATCGGTATGATCGCGGTCACGGTCACACCCTGGTCCGGTGCGGCGGTCACGGTCAGCCTGCCGCCCAGCGAGCCGATGCGTTCGCGCATGCCGCGCAGGCCGAAGGCGTCGGGTTTGTCCTGCTGGCCCAGGCGGCCTATGCCGTCGTCCGAGACCCGCATCAGCAGGCTGTCGTCGGTGGCGTACAGCTGCACGTCGACATGACTGGCTGAAGCGTGGCGGCTGACATTGGTCAGCGATTCCTGCAATGTGCGGAAGAGCGCGGTGGCGCAGGCGTCCGACAGCACGATGTCTTCACCGTCGGACATCAGGGCGCATGAGATGCCGGTCTTGCGCTGGAACTCCCTGGTTTGCCATTCGACCGCCGCATGCAGGCCAAGGTCGAGCACTGCCGGCCGCAGGTCGTTGATGATGGAACGCATGCTCTGCATCAGGCTGCTCATGCTGCGCAACATGCCGTCCAGCTGCGCGGTCGCTTCAGGCACATGCGACAGCTGGCCCTGCAGGATGGAGACGTCGATCTTCAACGCCAGCAGCTGCTGGCCCAGTTCGTCGTGGATCTCGCGGGCGATGCGCTTGCGCTCCTCTTCCCGCACCGACTCCTGGTGCTCGGCCAGTTCGCGCATCGATAGCGCAGACTCGCGCAGCGCCGACTCCGTCGCCTTGTGCTGCGTGATGTTTTCGTGGACCACGACGACGTACAAGTTCGTGTTCTCGACCATGCGGCTGACCGTGGCCCTGGACCAGAAATGACAGGTCTCGTTGCGGCACACGTATTCAATGGAAAACGTCGGCACGTCGCCGCTGATGACCGAGCGTATGCCGGCGGCGATGCGCGCCGCTTCGGGCACGCCGCGCGCGGCCGAAGCGTCGCATACGGCCAGGTAGCTGGCGCCGCGGCGGTCCACGCCGCCGGCATCGTTGGCGGGCTGGTTCAGGGCAATGATGACGCCATCGCGGTCCAGCAGGTAAACCTGCGATGGCTGCATGTCCTTGGCCGCTTCACTGGCGTTCTGGTCGCCGGGACGCAGTGCCGGGAGCTGCTCGGCCGGGATGGCTGCGTCCTGAAAACCGGCGTACCGGCTCGGCAGCGCAGAATCGAAGTAGATCGCGAATGCACCGGCCACCTCGTGCGCTGCGGTGCGCAAGGGGATGGCGGTGACCACCAGGCGCTGGGTGTCGCCGTCCTGGGCGACGATGTTGACCGCCTCGCGGCCGCGGCTGCAGCCGGACTGCAACGCCTGGTAGAGCGCGCGGTTTTCCGGGCGAAGTTCAAGGTCGGCGCGGCGCCATTCCCGGGGCTGCCCGGGGTTGTCCTGCCAGAGTTCGCGTGCGGCTGCGTTGACCAGCACCGGTTGGCCGTTCCGGTCGGCCACGGCCATTGCAAACGGCAGCTTCTCGAGGGCTTCGCGCAACAGGCCCGCATGCTTGCCGGCGCTGGCGGCGCGGCGCCTGTCGCTGCGCCATGCGGCGCCCAGTGCGCCCAGCAGCAGGCAGGCCAGTGCGGCGCCTGCGAGCCCGGCATGCAGCCGGCGGGACAGCGCCGCATACCGGTCGGCGGCGCGACGTTCGGCGCTCGCCTGTATGGCAGTGACCAGGCCCGGGATTTGGCCGGCCTGGGCAGTCCGCATTCCGGGCCTGGCCTCGCGATAAGCCTGCACCTGGCCTTGCAGTTCGCGCACCTGCCTGCGTAATGCCGGCTCGCTGTCTGCTTCCCGTTCCAGGCCGGCCAGCGCCGGCCCGACAGGCTCGCTGCTGCCGGACAGCGGCTGGCCGGCATCGAACAGTGCCAGCGTGAGGTCGTTCAGGTATTGCTGGGTACGAGCCAGCTGCACGCCGGCTTCCTGCATCGACCTGGCGGAACGCAGCGCGTCCCCGCCTGCCAGCGCCGCCATCGTGACAAGGGCCAGGATGCCGGAGCCCCTGATCAATCTCGACACGATGCGCTTGTCCATTTGCATTCCATGACCAGCGCCGGCAACAGGGCCGGCGAATGAGAACAGGTTTCTGGATGTTACGACAACTGACGCCGCACTGTCATTGCTTGCCGCCCGGTCACGTTTTTCGCTGGCGGACGAACAGGCGGTTGATGTAGCGGTCCAGTTGCGCCGGCGCCATGCGTTGCGGCGCTTCGTAGCGGTACATGTAAACCGGCAGCAGCGAATACTGTATCTGCAGCAGCAGCCGTGGCTTTTGGGTGGGCACCTGGCCCTTGTGGATGCCGCGCGTGTCCACCGCGAAGCCGGTGCCGGCCGGGCCGGTGACGCGGGAAATGCGCTGTTCGCCGTAGCGGCCGGCCACTTCCTCGTCGCCATAGGGTTGCAGGCGCATGCCGCAATGCTCCTGGTGGCTGCCGCCGACGTAGACGTGCGGGCCGGCCGCGTCGTCGACGTCGGTCAGGTAGACGAACACCTTGATGAAGCGCCAGTCGTCGCAGTCGCGGTGAAAGCCCTGCAGCCCCTCGCCGCTGCCGGCCCGCGGATACGACCAGCGCAGGCCGATGGCCGAAATGGTGGGCTTGCAGCCGATGTAATGCGCTGCCAGCCGCACCAGCGGCGCGCTGTTGGCAAGCGCCAGCAGGTGCGGGCAGGCAAGGATATCGGCAAGCCGGTATTCGGCCATGCCTGTTCCCGGCGGCGGCTGCTGCGCGGGAAAGGCGGGCTGGTCGCGGCCGTGCGGCGCCACCAGCTTGTCCGCCAGGTAATGGTGGACGTCGGCGACCTGCGCCGGGGTCAGCAGCGGCCCAAGCAGCGTGTGGCCCTCGGCCTGCAGCGCGGCCAGCGTCTCCTCGTGCGCCAAAGTGGCGGAAAGCTTTTGTTCCGGCATGCCATGGCGTATGCGCAGATAGCCGGCCAGGCTTCTGACGACAGCCTTGCGCAGGCGGCGCGGCGTCACTACCCGCTGCGTGTAATACATCAGGCTGTGCAAGGGCTTGAAAGAACGTCCCGGTGTCAGTTGCGTGTATTCCATGACGATTCCCGTTAAGTGGCGCGTGTGGAAGGACAGGTCAGGCCTGAACTGGGTGACAGCGAGACTATGCTACTACCTTGCCTTGTGTAAAAGTTGTTTTTTAAAAACATTTCACATTTGCAAAGTCCTCGACGGATTTACGTGAATCGTGCTTCGCTAACCGAAGCCGGATCGGCGGTGTAATGGTCCCGCTATAATTTTTCCATGTTCAACTCCGGCGGGATGGCAGCACATGAATCGTTTTCGGGCGACAAGAACAGTCTTCGCGGCCATTACCGCGGCGGGGCTTTTATCGGTGACAGGCTGTAGTTCCTTTCTTCAGCAGGGCACCGGTGCGGTGGCCGGCGTCGGCGGTGCGGCCATCGCTGCCAGCGTCACGTCGGACGCCGCGGTGGCAACCGGTATCGGCGTCGGCGTGCAGTCGCTGGCCCAGGCCGGCGTGCAGCGCTGGCAGCGGGTGGTGCATACGGCCGAGCAGGACCGGATCGCGGCGATCGCCGGGACGCTTGCACCGGGGCAGGTAGCCGCCTGGGATATCGTCCACCCGATCCCGATCGAACCGTCCAGCCGCGGCGAAGTCACCGTGAGCCGGGTTGTCGGCGCCACCGCGCTCGATTGCCGCGAAATCGTCTTTTCGGTAGAACAGCCGCCGAAGGCGCAAAGCGCCAGGGCGTTCTACGTCGCCATGATCTGTCGTGACGGCCCGCGCTGGAAATGGGCTACGGCCGAGCCGGCTACCGAACGCTGGGGGTCGTTGCAGTGAGCGCGCGTCACCTTGTACCAGCGCCGGGCCGCCGCATGGCCATGTTGCTGCTGGCCGCCAGCGCTGCGACGCTCGGTGGCTGTTCCACCGTCGGCGGACTGGCCGGCACGGTGGCGGGCATTACCACCGGCTCGTTCACCAGCAACCCGGCCATCGGGATCGCGGTATCGGTCAGCGTCAAGGCCGCTACCGATGCGCAAGTCAAGAAACTGCTGCGCTCGCTGCAGCAGGACGAACAGGATGCCATCGCCGCGATGGCAGGCGCCATGGCGCCCGGCGAGATCCGCCAGTGGCAGGTCAGGCATTTCATCCCCTACGGTAACAACCAGGGCGAACTCCAGGTGACCCGCGCCATCGACACGCCGCTTGCCAGCTGCAAGGAAGTCATGTTCAGCGTCATCGAGCAGAAGGCGGAAAGCTCGTCCGACGATGCGCCGCGCAGCTGGTTTTCAACCAGTGTATGCCGGCAGGACCAGGGCTGGAAATGGGCCATCGCCGAACCTGCGGTGGCGCGCTGGGGCTCCATGCATTAATCCGGGCAAATGCATTAAAGTGGCGGGCCGTGGCGCTGCGCCGGCGCGGCGACGACAATAAAAGGAAGAGACATGAGCGTCCAATCCACACGCGCGAGCGGTGCGCCGTTCGCCGCGCGCCCGGCATGGGTCATGCTGGCGGCACTGTGCAGCGCCTTCATGCTCAGCCATGCCTACCGCACCGCCGCTGCCATGATGGCGGGCCGCATGCAGGCCGATTTTTCGCTGACGCCGCAGCAGCTGGGCAGCTATGCCGGCGCCTTCCACTTCGCGTTCGGCGCGATGCAGCTGTTTGTCGGGCTGGCCATCGACCTGCACGGCGTACGCAGGACCATGCTGGTGACCTTCCCGCTGGCGGTGGCTGGCGCCTTGCTGTCGGCGCTGGCGCAAAGTTATGCGCTGGTCGTGCTGGGGCAGGTGCTGATCGGCGTCGGCTGCAGCGCTGCCTTCCTGGTCTGCACGGTGTTCATTACCCGGTACTTCGCGCCGGAGCGTTTTGCCTCGGTGTCCGGCATCGTGCTGGGCATCGGCGGCGGCGGCATGCTGCTGACCGCCACGCCGCTGGCCTGGGTGGTGCAGGAAGTGTCCTGGCGCGCCGGCTTCCTGGTGCTGGCAGCCCTGTCGGCGCTGGCCTGGCTGCTCATTTTCATCGTGGTGCGCGAATCGCCTCTCCAGCAGCCGCGCCAGCGGGAGTCGCTGGGCGCCGCGGTGCGCGGCATGGCGAGGCTGATGGCCTTGCCCTATACGATCGGCATCATGGCCCTGGGCGCGGTCACCTACGCGGCCTTCATGTCGCTGCGCGGCCTCTGGCTGGGACCGCTGCTGGTCGAGCGCTATGGTTATACGCTGGTGGAAAGCGGCAATGTGGCGCTGCTGGTGTCGGTGGTTTCCATCATGGGTCCGCCGCTGTTCGGCCGCTTCGGTCCGCAGGGCAAGGGCCGGCGGCGCTGGATCGTTTCCTGCACGTTTGCGCTGATCGGGCTGTTCGTCGCCATGGCGCTGGCGCCGAATGCCGGCGCCGTGATGGCCTGCTCGCTGCTGGTCGGTTTCCTGTCCGGCTTCATCGTGCTGCAGTATGCCGACGTCCGCGCTTCCTACCCGATTGCGCTGACCGGCCGCGCGATGTCGCTGCTTAACATGGCCATGTTCCTCGGCGTGGCACTGGTGCAGTGGCTCAGCGGCGCCGTCGCTTCCCAGGCGCATGCCAGCAGCTGGCATGCCGACATCTATTCGGCCGCGCTGGGGCTGATAGCCGGCACGCTGGTCCTGGGCGTGATCGCCTTCATCTGCCTGCCGGCCCCTGACTGACGTGGCAAACCCGGTGTGTCGATAAACGACATCTGCCGAAAACTTGCTTTACAGAAGTTTCCTCACGGATATAATCGATCGGGTACAGCGTTGCCAGACCGAGGTGTCCACCATGTCTTCCGTCCATCCAGTAACCATCAAGCCACGGGTCATCGTGGTCGATATCAGTGCCCAGTGCACCGATGCCGCCATGCTCGACGCTGCCGGCGGCGCCATCTACGGCGCTTACCATTTCGACGCGGCGGCGCCGTTTTTCGACACGCAGGGACAGCAGTGCTACCAGGTCTATCCGCTGGCGGTGACGCCGCTGCGCGCCGACGCCGGCTTCTGCGCCGAACGCGCTCTGGGCGGCCGCAATCCGAAAACCGGCTTGCCGCTGGCGGCGGCCTATCTCGAGCGGATTGCCGAGCGCTATGGCCCGCCGCAAGTCTTTCCCGATGCCGTGCTCGCCGAGGCCGGCAACTATGGCGACGCCTATGCGGCGATCCTGAACGATTGCCTGGACGGCGACTTCGACCGCGTGCCGGCCTGGGTGCTGCAGGCCAGGCAGCACAAGACGCTGCGGGTTCGCCGGAAAAGTGTCCCGGCAGGCAGCATGGCGCCGGAAACATTCCTGGTCGACTACCTTGCCGCCGACGGCTCGCGAGGCTGCTTCGGCATCGACATGCGCCACCATGTCGACCTGTCGCTGCCGCGGCCGGCCTGCGCATCGGGCTGGAGCACGCCGTCGGAGATTTTGCAGGCGGTGGAAAAGCAGTTCTCCCGCTGCGCCGACATCGACCGTGCCCAGTACACGGCATTCGAGGTGCCGGTACGCGGACGGCTGCTGCGCGAGGGTTTTTTCTGGTCGTCGGACGTGCTGCCGGACGAGGTGCTGAAGATCACCTGCGCAGCGCCTGGCGCATCCCGCTTCATCGTGTCCTACCTGAATGAACAACACCAGCCATGCCAGGTCAGCCTGCGCGTGGCGCTGCACGGCGCCGCCCGCCTGTCCGGTGCGATGGACTGGCTGGACATCGTGGTCGCCGTCGAGGAAGCCTGCGCGTCCTATCCGGGCTTCGACCTGCAGCGCTATCGGGTCGCCGAGGTATCCGACGGCGTACGCACCCAGCGTGAAATGTTCCTTCCGCGCCTGCTGGCCGCCGAGCGCCAGGCAGCCTGAGCCCAATTCGCCTATCCTTCTTGCCTGATCGCTGCCAGGAAACGCCATCGGGCGTTTTCCGGCTATGCTTTTCAGCACAGGAGGAATCGACGTGAGCAGTGACACCCAAGACCTGCAGCAGATGGCGCGCTTCATCGAACGCCATCCGGATGCGCTGGTCCTGACCGGGGCGGGCATCAGCACCGCGTCGGGCATTCCCGACTATCGCGATGCCGACGGGGTGCGGCGGGGCAGGGCGCCGATACAGGGTCCGGACTTTCGCAGCACGGCTGCGGTGCGGCAGCGCTACTGGGCGCGCAGCATGGCCGGCTGGCCCGTCATGCAGAATGCGCGCCCCAATGCCGGCCATGCGGCGCTGGCCCATATGCAGGCGCATGGCCTGCTGGGTCCCATCATTACCCAGAACGTCGACGGCCTGCACCAGCGCGCGGGCAGCGACGGCGTGCTGGAACTGCATGGCAGCATCCATGCGGTCATCTGCCTGGCCTGCGGCGACCGGCAGCCAAGGGCCGCGGTGCAGCAGCAGCTTGAAACCTTGAATCCGCAGTTCGCCGGTGCTTCCGCGCAGCCTGCGCCCGACGGCGACGCCCATGTCGAACCCGACCGCCTGGACGGTTTCGAGGTGCCGGCCTGCCTCCGCTGCGACGGCATGCTGCAGCCGGACGTGGTGTTCTTCGGCGACAGCGTGCCCGGCGTACGTACCAGCGAGGCGCGGGAACGGGTCGAACATGCCAGCGCCCTGCTGGTGGTCGGCTCTTCGGTAATGGTGCATTCGGGTTACCGCCTGTGCACCCGGGCGGCGGAGTCCGGCAAGCCCCTGGCCGCGCTGAATGCCGGCAAGACCCGCGCCGACCATCTTTTTTGCCTGAAGGCAGGTGAGGCCCTGCAGGAGATGCTGCCGGCGCTTGCGGAGATGCTCATGGGCGGGACGCATCGCTTGACGTGATGCGCTTGCGCTTTGCGGCGGCGACGAACTTCTCGCCGTTTATGCCGTCTCCACCCTTGTTATACGCAAAACCGCGCCTATGTCCTGTTGTCAGGGTAGTCGCCGGTTAGTGCGATAAAGATAAGCTATGGCATTAATTGGAACTATCGATTTCATTTCTCGATAAATCTTCGCTATTATCCTGGCTACCGATTACTGTTTTTCAACCAAAGGGAAATTTCCATGTCACTGATCAATACTACCGTCAAGCCATTCAACGCAACCGCCTTCCACAACGGCAAGTTCGTCCCGGTTTCCGACGCCGATCTGAAGGGCAAATGGTCCGTGGTCGTGTTCTATCCGGCTGACTTCACCTTTGTTTGCCCAACCGAGCTGGGCGACCTGGCTGACAACTACGACACGTTCAAGTCGCTCGGCGTGGAAGTCTACAGCGTGTCGACCGACACCCATTTCACCCACAAGGCATGGCATGACACGTCGGACACGATCCAGAAGATCAGCTATCCGATGATTGCCGACCCGACCGGCGCAATCACCCGCAATTTCGACGTGATGATCGAGGAAGAGGGCTTGGCGCTGCGCGGCACCTTCGTCATCAACCCGGAAGGCCAGATCAAGCTGTGCGAGATCCATGACAACGGCATCGGCCGTGACGCCAAGGAACTGCTGCGCAAGGTACAGGCTGCCCAGTACGTTGCCGCACATCCAGGCGAAGTCTGCCCGGCCAAGTGGACCCCCGGCGCCGACACCCTGGCACCGTCGCTCGACCTCGTCGGCAAGATCTAAGTAGCAAGCAACCCGGATGCCGGGCCAGCACAGCGGCCCGGCTGCAGCGCCACCCCCCGATCAGCCTTATGTTCCGGCAGCCGAGGCTGACCCGGCGGTCGCACTGCACCCTGCAATTACCGAGCAACCCTTTTTAAAGCGAGCCATCATGCTGGATGCCAACCTCAAGAATCAATTGAAAGCCTACCTCGAGAAGGTCACGCAACCGATCGAGATCGTCGCGTCGCTCGACGCCACCGACAAGTCGCAGGAAATGCTGGCGCTGCTGAAGGATATCGCCGCGCTGTCGTCCCGCATTACGCTGACCGAGGAACCCGGCGATGGCGAACGCGCGCCGTCGTTTTCGCTCAACCGCACCGGCAGCGACATCGGCATCCGCTTCGCCGGCATACCGATGGGCCATGAATTCACCTCGCTGGTGCTGGCGCTGCTGCAGGTCGGCGGCCACCCGCCCAAGGCCGACGCCGCGGTGATGGACCAGGTGCGTGCGCTGGAAGGCGAGTTCCTGTTCGAGACCTATATCTCGCTGTCCTGCCAGAACTGCCCGGAAGTCGTGCAGGCGCTGAACCTGATGGCGGTGCTGAACCCGAACGTGCGCCACGTGATGATCGACGGCGCGCTGTACCAGGACGAAGTGAACGAACGGCAGATCATGGCCGTGCCCACCATCTTCCTGAACGGCGAGATCTTCGGCCAGGGCCGCATGGGCCTGGAAGAGATCCTGGCCAAGGTCGACAC
Organism: uncultured Noviherbaspirillum sp.; assembly: GCA_963522035.1. Classification (GTDB taxonomy): domain Bacteria; phylum Pseudomonadota; class Gammaproteobacteria; order Burkholderiales; family Burkholderiaceae_D; genus Noviherbaspirillum_A. The sequence continues at coordinate 12,565 of CAUQYP010000077.1, forward strand.
CGGTGCGGCCAAACGGGAAGCCGAGAAGCTGGCGCAGAAGGGCGTGTTCGACATGCTGATCGTCGGCGGCGGCCCGGCCGGCGCTTCGGCGGCCATCTATGCGGCGCGCAAGGGCATCAGCACCGGCGTGGTGTCCGAGCGTTTCGGCGGCCAGGTGCTCGACACCATGGGCATCGAGAACTTCATCTCGGTGAAAGAGACCGAAGGGCCGAAGCTGGTGGCCGCGCTGGAGCAGCACGTGAAGAGCTATGACGTCGACATCATGAACCTGCAGCGCGCTTCGGCGCTGGTGCCGGGCGATGTGATCGAGGTGAAGCTCGAAAGCGGCGCCAGCCTGAAGGCGCGCAGCGTGATCCTGGCGACCGGGGCCCGCTGGCGCGAGATGAACGTGCCGGGCGAGAAGGAATACAAGAACAAGGGCGTGGCCTATTGCCCGCACTGCGACGGCCCGCTGTTCAAGGGCAAGCGCGTGGCGGTCATTGGCGGCGGCAACTCGGGTGTCGAGGCGGCCATCGACCTGGCCGGTATCGTGGCCCATGTCACGCTGATGGAGTTCGACGTGAAGCTGCGCGCCGACGCGGTCCTGCAGCGCAAGCTGATGAGCCTGCCGAACGTGACCGTCATCACCCAGGCGCTGACCAGCGAAGTGCACGGCGACGGTACCCGCGTCAACGGCCTGCAGTACACCGACCGCAAGACCGGCGAGTCGCACCGCATCGACCTCGAAGGCATCTTCGTGCAGATCGGCCTGCTGCCCAATACCGACTGGCTCAAGGGCACGGTCGCGTTGTCCAAGCATGGCGAGATCGAGATCGACGCGCATGGCCGCACCTCGGTGCCCGGCGTGTTTGCCGCGGGCGACGCGACCACCGTGCCGTTCAAGCAGATCGTGATCGCGATGGGCGAGGGCTCGAAGGCGGCGCTGGCAGCGTTCGACCACCTGATCCGCACATCGGCGCCGGCCGAGAGCACGGCGCAGTCGATCGCCGAAGTCAAGGCCGCCGTCGCCGCCTGATCGTCGTCGCAGTTGAAAGGCGCGCCGCTCAGCCGGCGCGCGTTATTAACAGGCGCGCCCGCAGGCCGCCTGGCACGTTTTCCAGGGCCAGCGTGCCGCCGCACTGGCTTGCCGCCTCGCGCGCGATGGCCAGTCCCAGGCCGACGCCGCCAGTGCTGCGGTTGCGCGAATTTTCCAGCCGTACGAAGGGCTCGAACACCGCCTCCATCCGGTCCTCCGGGATGCCGGGGCCGGCATCCACGATGTCGATCGCCAGCAGCGCATCGGTGTCGGCGATGACGATCCGGGCCTGGTGGCCATAGCGCAGCGCGTTCTGCAGCAGGTTGGACAGGCAGCGGCGCAGCGCCAGCGGCCGCGTCAGCAGCGGCTTTGCTTGGCCCGACACCGTCACGTCCTCGCCGGCATCCAGCGCATCTTCCACCATCGACTCCAGCAGCGCCGTCACGTCCATCATCTGCCATGCCTCGGCCGACGCCTCATCGCGCAGATAGCTCAGCGTGGCGTTGAGCATGGCCGCCATTTCGGCGATGTCCTCGCGCAGCTTGTCGCGCGCGGCGTCGTCCTGCAGCCGCTCGACGCGCAGCTTCATCCGCGTCAGCGGCGTGCGCAGGTCATGCGACACCGCGGCCAGGAACCGGCCGCGTTCCTCCACGCTCTGGCGTATGCGCTGCTGCATCTGGTTGAATACCCGCGCCGCCTGCCGCGCCTCGGCCGTGCCGGTTTCCGCGATCGGCGGCCGGTTGAGGTCGGCGCCGAGTTCGGCGGCGGCATGGCCCAGCCGCTGGATCGGCCGCGCCAGCATGCGTGCGCCGAACAGCGCGGCGACGGTCAGCGCAAACAGCTGGCTTGCCATGCTGATCCAGAAACCCGGCGGCGGCGTGCGCACCGCGTAGCCGGCGATGATCATGTCGGGTGGGCGGCGGAACGGGCGGGCGCGCGGGCCCGGTACTGCCTGCGCCGGGTCGCCCGGGGCAAGCACCTGCGGCCGGCGCTCACCGGGCAGGGGTCGGTGCTGGCGTTCACCGAAAAAGGCGAGCAGCAGCACGAAGGTCATCATGTGGCTGATCACGATGGCCAGCAGCACCATCAGGAACAGCCGTGCAAAAATGGTGTCCGGCAGGAAGCGCTTCATCGGCTGATGCGGGCGTCGAACATATAGCCCTCGCCGCGTATGGTCTTCAACAGTTTCGGGTCGCGCGGGTCGTCATCCAGTTTCTGCCGCAGCCGCGACACCAGCAGGTCGATGCTGCGGTCGAAGGCCGTGCTGGCCGAGCCGCGCGCCGCTTCCATCAGCTGGTCGCGGTTGAGCACGCGACGCGGTCTATCGATGAAGGTCCGGAGCAGGCGGAATTCGGCATTGGACAGCGGCACCACCACCTGGCGCGGCGTGGTCAGCTGGCGCGTGCCGACGTCGAGCGTCCAGCCTTCGAAACTGATGCGCTCGCGCTCGTTGTCGATGCTGCCGCCGCTGCCTTCGTTACGCGCGCGGCGCAGCACCGTATGAATGCGCGCCACCAGCTCGCGCGGGTCGAAGGGCTTGACGACGTAATCGTCCGCGCCCAGCTCCAGGCCCACCACGCGGTCCGCCGGTTCGCCGCGCGCGGTCAGCATGATGACCGGGATATTGCCGCTGGAACGGAGCTGGCGGCACAGCGTCAGCCCGTCTTCGCCCGGCAGCATCAGGTCCAGGATGATGACGTCCGGCGTCTGCTCGGCGAGCGCGCAACGCATCGCGGCGCCGTCGTGGACGCCGCGCGCCTCGATGCCGAAATCCGCCAGGTAGGCGCACAGCAGCGCGCAGATTTCCTTGTCGTCATCGACGATCAGCGCGCGGGTCGGCTTTTGCATTGCACACTTCCTCAACAAGGCGGGGCATGCATGATCGCATGCCTGCGCCATGTTGCACGCCGGCCTTGTCGGGCATGTGTCGGCATTGCGTCGGGATTGCTACATTGCCGGCATTGCGTTGGCCGGGACGCTATTTGCCCCTTACAAAGTCAGGCGTGCTGCCCGGTGTCCTGGCGCCCGGGTCGGCCGCCTGGTCGGGGCTGATGCCGGGCGGCAGGCCGGTATCGATCACGTGCTTGACGTCGTCGCGCTGTTCGGGAACGGCATCGTCGCGGTCCTTGGCAGGACGGGGAGCGTTGGCAGGCTGGTTTTGCATGGTTCCTCCAAACAAGATTGGATAAACCGGAAAGCGCTTCGTTCACCTGCGGGTGATGATCGAATCGGTCATCGTGTCAATGAATTGCTGCTCTGGCGCATCAACTGCCTGACCTTGGCGACCACCAGCGACACCAGCACCGCCACGACGCCGACCACCAGCATCACGCCCGCCATGGCGAATACGACCGCCGCAATGACGGCCAGGAGGGCGATCAGCCCGGCAATCTTCCAGCGCCACCACGGCCCAAGCAGCGTCTTGAACACCGCTGCGCGGGTGGCTTTCGGGGACGCCTGCTCGGAGGCAGCCGGTTCGACGACTTCCCACTCGGTCTGCACGGACTGTTCGGGCTTTTGTTCGGACATCATGTTTCTCCTTAACGGCGGGACTTGCGGCCCCCGTAACTGATACAAGCGTTCATTTGTTCCAAAACTTCAGGAACACCGTCGATGTTACCTGCATCGAACTTATATAAAAAGCGAAAAATTTCGCTGTTTTACTTCGCAAAAAAGGGAATCGAAGACGCTGGTCCCCATTCTCTGTAACAATCCGGCATGGACAATCTTAGCCACTCCGTTGCCGGCCTGCTGGCGGGCGAACTCTTGCACCGTTGCCTTCCACCCGAAGCCGACGCCGCGCGGCAGGGGCGGCGTCGCAGCCTGATGCTCACCACCTGCGCGCTCGCAGGCAATTTCCCCGACCTCGACCTAGTCCTGACCCCGCTGCTGCCGGCGCCGCTGGGTTACCTGCTGCATCACCGCGGGCATACCCACACCATGCTCTATGCAATTCCGCAGGCCATGCTGCTGGCCGCGCTCATCTATCTGCTGTGGCCGTCCGCGCGCCGCCTGCTACGCGAAAGCGCGTCTTCGCGAACCGCCTTCGGCCTGGCGCTGGTCGTCGGCTTCGGCCTGCATCTCGCAATGGACTACCTGAACTCCTATGGCATCCATCCGTTCCATCCGTTCCATTCCGGCTGGTTTTATGGCGACATGGTATTCATCCTGGAGCCGGTATTCTGGGTCGCGTTCGGCATCCCGATGGTGATGATGGTGCGGTGGGCGCCATTGCGCTGGTTGCTGCTGCTTGCGCTGCCCGCGGCGTTGGGATTTTTCGCCTGGCGCGGATTCCTGGCCTGGCAGTCGCTGGCGGCGCTGCTGGCAATAGGGCTGCTCCTGGCTGTCATTGCTCGCCGCGAACGACGGCCGATGCTGGCCTTGCCGGTCATCGCAGCCGCATTCGGCCTGGCTTTCGTCGGCATCCAGTCCCTTGCATCCGGCCAGGCCCGCGTGCTGGTGGCGAAAGATTTGCGCGCAGGCGATCCGAAGGCGCTGTTGCTCGACGTCGCTCTTTCCCCGTTCCCGGCCAACCCGGTGTGCTGGAACTTCGTCGCGGTGGAGAGCCGCACGGACACCGGGCAGTACCGCATCAGCCGCGGCGTGCTCAGCCTGGCCCCGTCCGCACTGCCGGTGTCGGCTTGTCCGCCCGCGTTCATGGAACAGGCTTTGCCGCCGGGCCGGCAAGCGGTGGCGATGTTGTCGCAACAGGGGTATTCGCTGGAACGCCTGCGCCGGCTGGCTGCCGAAGACTGTTATTTTAGGGACTGGTTGCGCTTCGCACGCATTCCTGCGCTGGAACTGGACACGGCTTCCGACGCGCGCTTCGCGAGTAGTCCGCGCGGTAACTTCACGACATTGCCACTGGTCGAGCCAGCCGGACGCGCCTGCCTGGCCGGTGTGCCGCAATGGGCGATGCCCCGGGCTGACCTGCTGGCGCCTTCGTCTTCCCAGGCACGCAGCAATACATTGCCCGGCCAGCAGTAATTCGGCCTGCGTCCTGGAGCATTTTCATGCTGGCTTGACCCAGAAGTGTCATTTCCGCACAGCAACAGTTGCCGCTGCTTTTGACGTTCCGCGCAGCGACAGTTGCCGTTGCCGTTGCCGTTGCCGTTGC
>CAUQYP010000078.1:0-17674 GCA_963522035.1 uncultured Noviherbaspirillum sp.
CGGCAACGGCAACGGCAACGGCAACTGTCGCTGCGCGGAGCTTAATGCAACGGCACTTGTCGCTGCGCGGAAGTGGCGCTTCTGGCGCAAGCCAGCATGAAAATGCTCAAATGCCGACCACTCAGTCGCGGTTGCCGCCGAAAATGCCCAGCAGGGACAACAGGTTTGCGAAAATGTTGTACACGTCCAGGTAAATGGACAGCGTGGCGGTAATGTAATTGGTCTCGCCGCCATTGATCACCTGCTGAACGTCATACAGGATATAAGCGGAGAAGATGCCGATCGCGAGCACCGAGATCACCAGGTGAAGAACGGGCAGCTGCAGGAAAATATTCAGCACCGACGCAGCCAGTATCACCAGTACACCGGCAAACAGGAATTTCCCCATGCTGGAAAAATCACGCTTGGACACGGTCGCAATCGTGGCCATGACCCCGAATATGGCAGCGGTGCCGCCGAAAGCGGTCATGATCAGCGTGCCGCCGTTGCTGAAACCCAGCGTGTGGGAGATCAGGCGGGACAGCATCAGCCCCATGAAGAAGGTGAAGCCGAGCAGGACAGCGACGCCGGCGGCCGAATGCTTGGTTTTCTCGATCGCGTAAAAGAAACCGAATGCGATGGCGAGGAAGAGGACGACGCCGATCATCGGGCTGCCGGCGAACAGGCTGAAATTCATCCTCACCCCCAGCCATGCGCCGAGCACGGTAGGGATCATCGATATGGCGAGCAACCAGTAGGTGTTGCGCAGCACACGGTGCCGGGTAACCGCAACTTGGCTGGCGCTGCCGAAAGTCGATTGCATTCTGGTGTCCATGCGGTTTTCTCCGTTAGTGGTGACGTTGTAAGGTTCGTGAAAGCATACCATGCCGCGCAGCGCCCGGCTTATGCGGGTAAAGGTGGGGACAATGGGGGAGTTCTTCTAGGGCGGAAAGCATTCGTGCTAAAATCACCGGCTAACCGCATTCCTTCTGTTCACCTTTAACCCTTTCTTTTCATTGGAGTTTTTAAACATGGCAATCGAGCGCACCCTGTCGATCATCAAACCGGACGCAGTCGCGAAAAACGTGATTGGTCAGATTTACACGCGGTTCGAGTCCGCTGGCCTGAAAGTCGTCGCTGCCCGCATGATCCACCTGTCGCGCGCTGAAGCCGAAGGTTTCTATGCGGTCCACCGCGAGCGTCCTTTCTTCAAGGACCTGGTCGACTTCATGATCTCCGGCCCGGTGATGGTGCAGGCGCTGGAAGGCGAAGGCGCGATTGCCAAGAACCGCGACCTGATGGGCGCAACCGATCCGAAGAAAGCGGAAAAAGGCACCATTCGCGCCGATTTCGCCGACTCGATCGACGCCAACGCCGTCCACGGTTCGGACGCCGCCGAGACCGCGCAACTTGAAATCGCCTATTTCTTCCCCACCCTGAACGTTTATTCCCGTTAATTCGTTCAACCCGCAGCGGCGCCCGTACGGCGCGCTGCGCTTCCTCCGGAATCCACCCGATGACGCAACTCACCAACCTGCTGGACATGGATCCCGCGCAACTCGTCGCTTATTGCGCCGGGTTGGGTGAGAAGCCGTTTCGCGCCAAGCAACTGCTGCGCTGGATACACCAGTTCGGCGCGAGCGACTTCGATGCCATGACCGATCTTGCCAAGTCGCTGCGCGACAAGCTGGCGAGCCGTGCATTCATTGCGGCGCCGGCGGTCATCAGCGACCATACGTCCTCGGACGGCACCCGCAAGTGGCTGCTCGACGTCGGCAATGGCGACGCGGTGGAAACCGTGTTCATCCCGGAGGAAAACCGCGGCACGCTCTGCATCTCCACGCAGGCGGGCTGCGCAGTGAATTGCCGTTTCTGCTCGACCGGCAAGCAGGGTTTCAGCCGCAACCTGACGGTTGGCGAGATCATCGGCCAGTTGTGGATGGCCGAATTCGCGCTGCGCCAGGCCAAGGGCATCGAACCCGGGCCCAAGGGCGAGCGCCAGATTACCAATGTCGTCATGATGGGCATGGGCGAACCGCTGCTCAACTTCGAGCCCACCGTGACGGCGCTCAAGCTGATGCTGGACGACAATGCCTACGGCCTGTCCCGGCGTCGCGTGACGCTGTCAACCAGCGGCGTGGTGCCGATGATGGACAAGCTGTCGCAGGAATGCGCGGTGGCGCTGGCGGTGTCGGTGCATGCGTCGAACGACGCGCTGCGCGACAGCCTGGTGCCATTGAACAAGAAATATCCGCTGCGTGAACTGATGGCCGCCTGCCGCCGCTATCTCGAATTTGCGCCGCGCGACTTCGTGACCTTCGAATATTGCATGCTGGACGGCGTCAACGACAGCGACCAGCATGCGCGTGAACTGATTGCGCTGGTGCAGGACCGCGACGCGCCAGTTCCCTGCAAGTTCAACCTGATTCCGTTCAATCCATTTCCGGAGTCCGGCCTGAAGCGCTCCAACAACGTGCGCATCAAGGCCTTCGCCAAGGTGCTGATGGACGCGGGCATCGTGACCACGATACGGAAAACCCGCGGCGACGACATCGACGCGGCCTGCGGCCAGCTGGCCGGCGAAGTGCAGGACCGCACCCGGGTCCAGGAGCGCATGCAGAAGATGGCGGAATACCAGCAGAAATATGGCCGCGACTTCGGCCGCATCGTGGAGATTTCCTCGTGATGGCTGGAGCGCGGCCGCGCCTGGCCGCAGCGTTCCTCGTGATGCTGCTGTCGGCATGCGCCGGCACCGGCCCGAACCCGCCCGCCGACGACCTGCGCAACAGCTCGGACCAGAGCGAGATCCAGCGGCGCGCCCAGATCAGGCTGCAACTGGCCGTTGGCTACTACGGACAGGGCCAGCTGGCAACCGCGCTCGACGAGATCAAGCAGGCGCTGCAGATCGACCCGAACTTTGCCGACGCCCACGGCGTGCGTGCGCTGATCCACATGGACATGGGCGAGCCCCAGCTTGCCGAGGAAAGCTTCCAGCGCGCGATGAAGCTGGCGCCGGGCAACCCGGACTTTGCCAACAACTACGGCTGGTTCCTGTGCGAGAACGGCCGCGAGCGGGCGTCGCTTGCCTATTTCGAGACAGCGCTGAAAAGCCGGTCCTACAGCTCGCCGGCCAAGGCACTGAACAATGCGGGTGTCTGCAGCATGCGGCTCGGCGACCTGGCCGCTGCCGAAGCGTATTTCAACCAGTCGTTCCAGGCCGATCCGGGCAATGCCGATGCCAACCTGAACCTGGCGCGGCTTTACTTCAATCGCGGCGACTTCCAGCGAGCCCGGTTCTACGTGGGCCGTTTGCTGCGGGGAGAAAATACCGGCGCAGCGGCGTTGTGGATGGCCATCAAGGTCGAACGCAAGCTGGGCGACCGGGACGCGGCGTCCTCCCTGTCCAACCAGTTGCGCCGCCGCTTTCCCGATTCCCGCGAATATGCCGCCCTGACCCGCGGGGCATACGATGAGTGATCTATCCATGACTGAACCGACAGACTACGCGGGAGCACAGGACCCGGCAGAACAAGGCCAGCCCACGCCAGGAATGCAATTGGCGATGCGGCGCCAGGAATGGAACTGGACTGTCGAACAGGTAGCCAGCCAGCTCAACCTGGCGCCGCGCCAGGTCCTGGCGATGGAAGCCGACGACTATGGCGCATTGCCCGGCATGGCGGTGGCGCGCGGGTTTATCCGCTCCTACGCAAAATTGCTCAAGCTCGACGCCGTGCCCATGCTGGCGCAGATTGCCAAGGCGCCCGGCAGCATGGAGCAGTCGATTCCGCTGCGTCGCGCCATTCCGAGCACCACGTTCCAGCCGCACCGTGGCGCGACCCGCGCACGGCAGGGTGGACCATCGAAAATGTTGCTGGTATCGGGCGTGGTGATCGCTGCGGTGCTGGCTGTAACCGCTTTTTTCCAGCGTGAGCAGCTGGCCATTTCCATGCCTGCGTCGCTGGCCGGCCTCCTGGAGCGTGGGCCAGCGACAGCCGACGCGCCGGTCGCCGCTGGACAAACGGATGGCAAGGTCGTGGACACCGATGTTGCGGCGCCATTGCACCAGGCAGAGCCGGTATCCCAGCAAGGCGCGGCCGCGCAGGCGCCTGCCGGTATGACGCCCGAACTCTCGCCGCCACGTGCCGGTGTCGGCTCGACGCCGCCCGCGCCGGCGACTCCGGCCACGTCGACAGCACAGACTGCTCCGGCCGCGGCCAGTGCGGCGCAGTCGTCCAATTCGCTGGTGCTCAGCATGCGCCAGGATTCCTGGGTCGAGGTCCGGCGCGCCGACAACAGCACGATCACTTCCCGCGTGATGCGCGCAGGCAGCACCGAGACCTTCGAGCTGACCGGGCCGCTGTCGGTCACGGTAGGCAATGCGAGCGGCGTCAATGCCACGGTGCGCGGCGCGCCGCTGGACCTGGCCGCGACAACCCGCAACAACGTCGCCCGTATCAGCATTAAGTAAGCCGCTCCATGCGGAGCGATGCAGTCAGGACGCCGGGTGCCCTTGCCTGGATCCAGAGCGCACCAGGATAGGAAGGAATTTCGCCATGAATACAGCAAGCCTGCCCACAGCATCCGGCCCCGCCGCACGTCATCCGACGCGGCGGGCCGTGGTGCGCCACGGCGACCGCGAGGTCGTGATCGGCGGCGGTGCGCCCATCGTCGTGCAGTCGATGACCAACACCGATACCGCCGACGCGATCGGCACGGCCATCCAGATCAAGGCGCTGGCGCGTGCCGGCTCCGAAATCGTCCGCATCACCGTCAACAATCCGGAAGCCGCGGCTGCGGTGCCGGCGATACGCGAGCAGCTCGACCGCATGGGCGTCGACGTTCCGCTGGTCGGCGATTTCCATTACAACGGGCACACGCTGCTGAACGATTTCCCGGATTGCGCGCGGGCCCTGTCCAAGTACCGCATCAACCCGGGCAATGTCGGGCAGGGCGCCAAGCGGGACACCCAGTTTGCGCAGATGATCGAGGTGGCTTGCCGGTACGACAAGCCGGTGCGCATCGGCGTCAACTGGGGCAGCCTGGACCAGGCGCTGCTGGCGCGCATCATGGACGAAAACGCGCGGCGCGCCGAGCCCTGGCCGGCGCCGGCGGTGATGGTCGAGGCGCTGGTAACTTCGGCAATCGAGAACGCGCGCCGCGCCGAGGAACTGGGCCTCGCGGGCAACCGCATCATCCTGTCGTGCAAGGTATCGGGCGTGCAGGACCTGATCGCGGTCTACCGCGAACTGGCCAGCCGCTGCGACTATCCGCTGCACCTGGGTCTCACCGAGGCCGGCATGGGCAGCAAGGGCATCGTCGCGTCCACCGCGGCGCTGTCGGTGCTGCTGCAGCAGGGCATCGGCGACACGATACGGATTTCGCTGACGCCGGAACCCGGCGGCGACCGGACCCGGGAAGTCATCGTCGGCCAGGAAATTTTGCAGACCATGGGGCTGCGCAAGTTCACGCCCATGGTCATCGCCTGTCCCGGCTGCGGCCGCACCACGTCCACCGTGTTCCAGGAACTCGCCGACGACATCCAGACCTACCTGCGCGAGCAGATGCCGGCCTGGAAGACGCAGTACCCGGGCGTCGAGGAAATGAATGTCGCGGTAATGGGCTGCATCGTCAACGGCCCCGGCGAGTCCAAGCATGCGCATATCGGCATCAGCCTGCCCGGCACCGGCGAGTCGCCGGCCGCGCCGGTCTTTGTCGACGGCAAGAAGACGGTCACGCTGCGCGGCGACCAGATTTCCAAAGAATTCCAGGCCATCGTGCTTGATTATGTCCGCACCCGCTACGGGAATGCGGGCGCAGTCGCGCCGGCGCCGGGCCCCGTTGAAAACCAGCTGTAGAAACCATGTCAGATAACAAGAAACCTGAAAAAATCGTCGGCGTCAAAGGGATGAACGACATCCTGCCGGCCGACGCGCCGCTGTGGGAACTGTTCGAGAACACGGTCCAGACCGTGCTCAAGAGCTACGGCTTCCAGCAGATACGCACGCCTATCGTCGAGCCGACGCCGCTGTTCGCGCGCGGCCTCGGCGCCGTCACCGACATCGTCGAAAAGGAAATGTATTCGTTCACCGATTCGATGAACGGCGATGAACTGACGCTGCGTCCGGAAAGCACCGCCGGCGTCGTGCGCGCCGCGCTCGAGCACAACCTGACCTACGACGGCCCGAAACGGCTCTGGTACCAGGGTCCGATGTTCCGCCACGAGCGGCCGCAGCGCGGCCGTTACCGCCAGTTCCACCAGGTCGGCGCCGAGGCGATCGGCTTTGCCGGGCCGGACATCGACGCCGAACTGATCATGCTGTGCCAGCGCCTGTGGGACGACCTCGGCCTCGACAGCATTCGCCTCGAAATCAACTCGATCGGCGACGCCGGCGAACGCGCTCGCCACCGCACCGACCTGATCGCCTATTTCGAGCAGCACCGCGACCAGCTCGACGCCGACGCGCTGCGCCGCCTGCATGCCAACCCGCTGCGCATCCTCGACACCAAGAACCCTGCCATGCAGGAACTGGTCAATGGCGCGCCCAGGCTGCTCGACTATCTTGGCGACGAATCGAAAGCGCATTTCGACGGCGTGCAGAACATCCTGCGCCACAGCAACATCCCGTACACGGTCAATCCGCGCCTGGTGCGCGGCATGGACTATTACAACCGCACGGTCTTCGAGTGGGTGACCGACCAGCTCGGCTCGCAGGGAACGGTATGCGGCGGCGGTCGTTACGACCCGCTGGTGGAAATGTTCGGCGGCAAGCCGACGCCGGCCTGCGGTTTCGCCATCGGCGTCGAGCGCCTGCTCGAACTGATGAAGGCATCGGGCGAGCAGTTTACGCCCAACCAGTGCGACGTCTACCTGGTGCACCAGGGCGAGGAAGCGCAGCTGCAGGCCTTCGTGCTCGGCGAGCGCCTGCGCGACGCTGGGCTGGACGTGGTGCTGCACTGCGCGACGGCCGCCGGCGCGGGCAGCTTCAAGTCGCAGATGAAGCGGGCCGACGCCAGCGGCGCCGCGTTCGCCGTCATCATCGGCGAGGATGAAGTCGCCAGCCACACCGCCAGCGTCAAGACTTTGCGCGGCGCCGACGGCGAGACCCAGCAACGCACGGTTGAATTCGACTCCGTGGCGGAATACCTGGTCGACCAGATCATCGGCGCCGGCGACGACGGACACGACCACGGTCATGTCCATTACAAACACTAGAAACATTCGCTATATAGATACAGGACGACCTCCCCATGGCATACGATCTCGAAGAACAGGAACAGATAGAATCCCTGAAAAGCTGGTGGAAGCAGTACGGCAACCTGTTGACCTGGCTGCTGATTGCCGCACTGGCCGCATTTTCAGGCTGGTCCGCCTGGACCTATTACCAGCGCAACCAGGCGGCCCAGGCCGGCCAGCTCTACGATGAAATCGGGCGGGCGGTCGTCGCCAAGGACAACGCCCGGGTCATGCGCGGCGCTGCCGACATGCGCGAGAAGTTCAGTCGCACCGCCTATGCCGAGATGGCCGCGCTGATGGCGGCCAAGGTGGCATTCGACGCCAACGACCTGAACGGCGCCAAGGCGCAGTTGCAGTGGGTGGTGGACAATGGCCGCAATGAGGAATACCGGGCCCTGGCGCGCGTCCGCCTTGCCGGTGTGCTGCTGGATGAAAAAGCCTACGAGGAAGGCCTGAAAGTGCTGGCAGGCGACGTGCCTGCAGCATTCGCCGGCGCCGTGGCCGACCGCCGCGGCGACTTGCTGATGGCGCAGAACAAGATTGCCGAAGCGCGCACCGCTTACCAGGAGGCGCTGCAGAAGTCCGACGCCAGGAGCCCGGGCCGGCAGTTGATCCAGTTGAAGCTCGACGCGATCGGCGGCGCCAACCCCGCCGCCTGAATCCGTTTACAGCACCAATAACAAAAAGGGAAAACAATGCACATTGCAGCAAAGGCCGCATCCTTAGGCATCGCGCTGGCAGTCCTGGGCGGCTGCTCGACCTTGCAGTCGCTTAATCCGTTTGCCAGCAAGCCGGTGCCACGCAACCCGCCCGCCGCGCTGGTGGACGTCAAGCCCGCCATGAATGTCAGGAACGCCTGGACGGTCAGCATCGGCAAGGCCGGCACCGCACTGTTCAGCCCGGCGCTGGTGCAGGGCAGCGTGTTCGTGGCTGCGGCCGACGGCACCATTGCCAGGATCGATGCGGCCAATGGCAACCAGCTCTGGCGCATCAACGCCGGCGTGCCGCTGACGGCGGGTGTCGGCGCGGACGCCGGCACGGTTGCGGTCGGTGCGGCCGACGGCGTGCTGCTGGCCTACAGCGCGGACGGCAAGCAGCGCTGGAAGGCGCAGGCATCGAGCGAGATTCTCGGTGCGCCGGCAGTGGCGCAGGGTTTGGTGATCGTACGCAGCATCGACAACCGTATTGCCGCCTACGACGCCGACAGCGGCGCGCGGCGCTGGCAGTTGCAGCGCACCGCGCCGGCGCTGGCCCTGCGCAGTGCGCCGGGCATCGCGGTCGATGGCCAGTCCGCCTTTGTCGGCATGCCGGGCGGCCGCATGGTCGCGCTGGCCTTGTCCAACGGCGGGCCGCGCTGGGAAGTCGCGGTCGGCGACCCGCGCGGTGCGACCGAACTGGAACGCATCGCCGACGTGTCCGGCGTGCCGGTCATCGCCGGCCGGGAAGTGTGCGCGGTGGCTTACCAGGGCCGTATCGGCTGTGTCGACGCCAGCACCGGCGCCACGCGCTGGGCCAAGGAATTCTCCAGCGAATCGGGCCTCGGCGCCGATGAGCGCAATGTCTACGGCGCGGACGAGCGCGGCAATGTGAACGCATTCACCCGCGACGCCGGCGTCAGCGTCTGGCGCAACAACGCGCTGGCCAATCGCCGGCTTTCCGCACCGGCCCCGGTCGGCCGCGCAGTCGCCGTGGGCGACTACCAGGGCTATGTGCATTTCCTGTCCCGCGAGGACGGCGCAATACTTGCCCGCGCCGCGACGGACGGCAGCCAGGTGATCGGAACGCCGGCAGTGAGCGGCAACACGGTCATTTTTCAAACACAAGCAGGTACAGTGGCCGCATTGACGGCCGAGTAAGAAAGTCATGAAGCCGGTTATCGCATTAGTAGGTCGACCCAACGTCGGCAAATCCACGCTCTTCAATCGCCTGACGCGTTCGCGTGATGCCCTTGTTGCCGACCTGCCGGGCCTGACCCGCGACCGGCATTATGGCGAGGGCCGCATCGGCGAGCGGCCTTTCCTGGTCATCGACACCGGCGGCTTCGAGCCGGTGGCCAAGGACGGCATCATGTTCGAAATGGCCAAGCAGACCAAGCAGGCCGTCGCGGAAGCCGACATGGTGATCTTCATCGTCGACGGCCGCCAGGGCCTGACGCCGCATGACAAGACCATTACCGACTTCCTGCGCCGTGCCGGCAGGCCAGTCATGCTGGTGATCAACAAATCCGAGGGCATGAAATACACGTCAGTCACCGCCGAATTCTACGAACTCGGCCTGGGCGACCCGTATGTCATTTCCGCCGCCCACGGCGACGGCGTGATGGACCTGGTCGACGAGGCGCTCGACCTTGCGACCGCCCAGCAGACCGAGCCGGAAGAAACGGTCGACGAGCAGGACCGCGGCATCCGCATCGCCATCGTCGGCCGGCCCAACGTCGGCAAGTCGACGCTGGTCAACACGCTGCTCGGCGAAGACCGGGTCATTGCGTTCGACATGCCGGGCACCACCCGCGATTCGATCGAGATACCGTTCGAGCGCGATGGACGCCGTTATTCGCTGATCGACACGGCCGGCATACGCAAACGCGGCAAGGTATTCGAGGCGATCGAGAAATTCTCGGTGGTCAAGACCCTGCAGTCGATTTCCGAAGCCAATGTCGTGATCCTGCTGCTCGACGCGCAGCAGGACATCTCGGAGCAGGATGCGCATATCGCCGGCTTTATCCTGGAAAGCGGCCGTGCGCTGGTGGTCGGCATCAACAAGTGGGACGGCCTGACCAGCGACCGCCGCGACGAGATCAAGATCGACCTCGACCGCAAGCTCAGTTTCCTGTCCTTTGCCAAGTTCCACTTCATTTCGGCGCTCAAGTCCAGCGGCATTGCGCAGATGATGAAATCGGTGGACGGCGCCTACGCCGCCGCGACCGCCAACCTGCCGACCCCGAAGCTCACGCGTGCGCTGGAGGAAGCGGTCGAGCACCAGCAGCCGCGTCGGAAAGGATCGATCCGGCCCAAGCTGCGCTATGCCCACCAGGGCGGGCAGAACCCGCCGGTCATCGTCATCCATGGCAATGCGCTCGAGGCAATCGATGCAAACTACAAGCGCTACCTGGAAAAACACTTCCGCGAAACTTTTTCGCTGGTCGGCACTCCACTGCGTATAGAACTCCGGTCCGGCAAGAACCCATTTTCGAAAACCGGCTAGGGCGGCGGTCGAGCACTTATTCGTTTGGCAATGCCGCGGAAAATCGATTACATTCAGGGGGCATGCCGCTGCGCATCTTGAATATGGTCGAGTTGCCTCCAACTCCTCATCACAACAACACAATGGAGCTTCCATGAGCAATAAAGGGCAACTATTACAAGACCCCTTCCTCAACGCCTTGCGCAAAGAGCACGTTCCGGTATCGATCTATCTGGTCAACGGCATCAAGCTCCAGGGGCATATCGAATCATTCGACCAATACGTGGTGCTGCTGCGTAATACCGTGACCCAGATGGTATACAAGCATGCAATCTCCACTGTCGTTCCCGCACGCGCTGTCAATCTCAACCTGGAGTCGGACGCTGAATAACGCCTTGTATCTCCAACTTCCGCCAGGCGGCCGCTGATATGCGCGCGGCTCTCGTCGGCGTTGATTTCGGCAAAGGTGAGTTTGCCGCCAGTCTCGATGAACTCAGCCTGCTGTCCAGTTCGGCAGGCGCCGAACCAGTGCTCACCATCCTCGGCAAGCGTTCCAGCCCCGACCCGGCACTGTATGTCGGCTCCGGCAAGGCCCAGGAAATCGCCCAGGCCGTGCAGGACGAGCAACTCGACCTCGTCGTCTTCAACCATGCGCTTTCACCAGCCCAGCAGCGTAACCTCGAGCGGGTGCTCAAGGTGCGCGTGGTCGACCGAACCAGCCTCATCCTGGATATCTTCGCGCAGCGCGCGCAGAGCCATGAAGGCAAGGTGCAGGTGGAACTGGCCCAGTTGCAGCATCTCGCCACACGCCTGATTCGCGGGTGGACCCACCTGGAACGGCAAAAAGGCGGTATCGGGCTGCGCGGTCCGGGTGAAACCCAGCTCGAAACCGACCGCCGGCTGATCGGCGAGCGGGTCAAGGGATTGCGTGCCAAGCTCAAGAAGCTGCAGCGCCAGCACGAAACCCAGCGCCGCGCGCGCGGGCGCAGCAATATGCTGTCGGTATCGCTGGTGGGCTATACGAATGCCGGGAAATCGACGCTGTTCAATGCGATGACCAAGGCGCAGGTCTATGCGGCGGACCAGTTGTTCGCCACGCTGGACACGACCTCGCGCCGGGTCTACCTGGGCGACGTCGGCAGCGTGGTGATCTCGGATACAGTCGGCTTCATCCGCGAACTGCCGCACCAGCTGGTGGCGGCTTTTCGGGCGACGCTGGAAGAGACTATCCATGCCGATGTGCTGCTGCACGTGGTCGACGCGTCCAGCCCGAGCCGGCTGGAACAGATCGAGCAGGTGAACGAAGTCCTGAAGGAAATCGGGGCCGACCACATCCCGCAAATCCTGGTGTGGAACAAGATCGATGCAGCCGGGCTGGAGCCGGCGGTCGAACGTGATGAATATGATAAAATCCGCCGGGTTTTCATTAGCGCCCAGACCGGCGAAGGCGTCGACCTGCTAAGGGAGGCAATTGCCGAGTTCGCTGCAAAAGAGCATGCATCGCAGCCTGGGGAACATCAGTCGGCCGACACCGACGACATGCGCTTCACGGCTCCCGATCAGCATACAAATTTATAACTTTTAAGCCGGATTGCGACAGCATGCCTGTACCATTTTTGAAGAAAATCGGTCTTAAATTTTCGCTGAACGATCCCCGCTGGGGACGCGGCCCGGAAAACGGCGACCAGCCTCCCAGCCAGGACAACAAGCGGCCCAGCGATGGGCCGCCCGACCTCGACCAGCTCTGGCGCGACTTTAACCAGCGCATCAACCGCCTGTTCGGCAAGCGAGGCGGCGGTGGAGGTGGCGGCAACGGCGAGGGTGGCGGCATGATGCCCGATATGCGTGGAGCAGGCATCGGCGCCGGTATCATTGCGGCAATCGTCGCTTTCCTCTGGCTGATCAGCGGCTTCTTTATTGTGCAGGAAGGGCAAACCGGCGTCGTGATGACGTTCGGCCGCTATAGCCACATGACGCCGGCCGGTTTCAACTGGCGCTGGCCGTCACCTATCCAGACCCATGAAATCGTCAACGTGTCCACTGTTCGCACAGTGGAAGTCGGTTATCGCTCCACGGTACGCAACAAGGTCGGCCGCGAGTCGCTGATGCTGACCGACGACGAGAACATCATCGACATCCAGTTCGCCGTCCAGTACAAGCTCAAGAACGCGTCCGAGTGGGTATTCAACCTGCGCGACCAGGAAGAGACCGTGAAGCAGGTGGCGGAAACCGCCATTCGCGAGATCGTCGGCAAGAGCAAGATGGACTTCGTGCTCTACGAGGGCCGTGAAAAAGTCGCGTTCGAGGTTGGCCAGCTGATGCAGCAGATCGTCGACCGTTACAAGGCAGGCGTGCAGATCACGAACGTGACCATGCAGGGCGTGCAGCCGCCGGAGCAGGTGCAGGCTGCGTTCGACGATGCGGTGAAGGCTGGCCAGGACCGCGAGCGGTTGAAGAACGAGGGCCAGGCCTATGCCAATGACGTGGTGCCGAAGGCACGCGGCGCCGCATCGCGGCTGGCCCAGGAGTCCGAAGGCTACCGTGCCCGCATCATTGCCAATGCAGAGGGCGAGGCGCAACGCTTCAAGCAGGTGCTGGTGGAATACCAGAAGGCGCCGGCCGTGACCCGCGACAGGATGTACCTTGATGTCATGCAACAAATCTTCAGCAGCACGACCAAGCTGATGGTCGACTCGCGTTCGGGTAACAACCTGATGTACCTGCCCCTGGACAAGCTCATCGCGCAGTCCGCCGCCGATGCGACGTCGCCGCGCACCAATCCGGCCGTGGGTACGCCGCCAACGGTGGCTATCGAACCCACGCCGAACATCGAACTACCGCGTGCATCGGATGCACGCAGCCGCGAAAGCCGCAACAGCCGTGACCGGGAGACCCGCTGATGAGCCGCACCTTTACCATGCTCGTGCTGGGACTGATTGCACTGTCCCTGCTGTTTTCCACCCTGTTTGTCGTCGACCAGCGCCAGTACGCGATCGTCTTCGCGCTCGGTGAGGTCAAGAAAGTGATCAACGAACCGGGACTGCATTTCAAGTTGCCGCCGCCGTTCCAGAACGTGGTTTTCCTGGACAAGCGCATCCTGACGCTCGATACGCCGGAAGCCGACCGTTTTATTACGGCCGAAAAGAAAAACATTTTGGTGGACGCGTTCGTCAAGTGGCGCATCACCGACCCGCGCCTGTATTTCGTCAGCTTCGGCGGCGACGAGCGGCGCGCGCAGGACCGGATGGCGCAGATCATCAAGGCGGCGCTCAATGAGGAGATCACCAAGCGCACGGTGCGCGAAGTGATTTCGGGCGAACGCGGCAAGGTCATGGACGCGATCCGCAACAAGGTATCGGAAGAGGCGAAGCAGATCGGCGGCGAGATCATTGACGTCCGGTTGAAGCGGGTCGACTACGTGGAGCAGATCAATGCGTCGGTCTATGACCGGATGAAGTCGGAGAGGGCGCGGGTTGCCAACGAGCTGCGTTCCACCGGCGCCGCCGAGTCGGAAAAGATTCGCGCCGACGCCGACCGCCAGCGCACGGTGATCCTGGCCGAGGCCTACCGCGACGCGGAAGGCATACGGGGCGACGGCGACGCGAAGGCGTCGCAGATCTATGCCGAGGCATTCGGGCAGAACCCGGAATTCTTCAAGTTCTACCGAAGTCTGGAGGCGTACCGGAACAGCTTCCGCAACCGCAGCGACCTGCTGGTGCTCGACCCGAATTCCGAGTTTTTCCGCTATTTCCGCAGTGCCGACGGAGGCGCCGCCAGAAAGTAACACTGGCGTGAATTGTTAAGCTCGGTGACAATACCGCCTTTGCCCGGCCCGGCCAGCGCCGGACCTGGCAGGTGTGGCGGCGATAACGACGCCGGGCACGCATTACCGCAATCTCGCAGCAGCAAAGCCGACGCCGAGTGATCGGAACGTCGGCCTTGTCATGTGGGTCAATCACGTTTTTTATTTTTCCAAGCGTTTCCATCTTTCATGCCTAACTGGCTTCTTCCTGAAAATATCGCCGACGTCCTGCCGTCGGAGGCACGCAAGATCGAGGAGCTCCGGCGCGTCATCCTCGACAATTTCCGGCTCTATGGCTACGAACTTGTCATGCCGCCCATGCTGGAATACTTGGAGTCGCTGATGCCGGTCGGCGGCCACGACATGGACCTGCGCATGTTCAAGCTGGTTGACCAGTTGTCCGGACGCACCATGGGTCTGCGCGCCGACATGACGACGCAGGTCGCACGTATCGATGCCCACTTGCTCAACCGTTCTTCAGTCACCCGGCTTTGCTATGCCGGCAGCGTGCTGCACACCCGCCCGTCCGGCCTGCATGCCACTCGCGAACCGCTGCAAATCGGCGCGGAAATCTATGGGCATGCGGGACTGGAAGCCGACGCCGAGATCCAGGAGCTGGCGCTGGCGTCGCTGGCGCTGGCCGGTTTCAGGGAAGTCCGGCTCGACCTGACCCATGCCGGCCTGCTGCGCGCCCTGATCGAGCATGATGAAAATGCGCGCGAGGACGAAGCGGCGCTGGTCATGCTGCTGCGCGCAAAGGACGTGCCAGGCCTGTCGGTGCTGGTCGAAGATTACGAAAGGGTCACGCGCGATGCGCTGCTGGCCCTGCCGGGACTGTATGGCGACGCCAGTGTGCTGGAGCGGGCGCGGCTCGCGCTGCCGGTGTTGCCGCGCATTACCCGCGCGCTCGACGAACTCGGTGCGCTGGTCGCGCTGGCTGGCGATGCCGCAGTCACGATCGACCTGGCCGACCTGTCCGGCTATCAGTACGAAAGTGGCGCGATGTTTGCGTTGTATGTGCCCGGCCTGCCGAATGCTGTGGCACGCGGCGGTCGTTATGATCACGTGGGCGAGGCGTTTGGCCGCGCCCGTCCCGCGACCGGCTTTTCCATGGATCTGCGTGAACTTGCGCGGCTGCTGCCGGGCGCAACGCCGCGGCCGGCGATCTTTGCGCCGTGGAGCCGGGACCCGGAATTGCGCAGCCGGATCGCAGCGCTGCGCGCCGCGGGTGAAATCGTCATCCAGCACCTGCCAGGCCACGACGCCGACCAGCAGGAGTTCGACTACGATCGCGAGATCGTGCTCGAGGATGGAAACTGGAATCTCAAAACGTTAGGTTAGTGATGGTACAAAATAGCATGGCAAAAAACGTGGTGGTCATCGGCACCCAGTGGGGTGATGAGGGCAAGGGCAAGATCGTCGACTGGCTGACCGATCACGCCGAAGGCGTGGTGCGGTTCCAGGGCGGACACAATGCCGGGCACACCCTGGTTATCGGCGGCAAGAAGACCGCGCTGCAGCTGATCCCGTCGGGCATCATGCGCGAAGGCGTGGCCTGCTACATCGGCAACGGCGTGGTGCTGTCGGTGCCCGACCTGCTGCGCGAGATCGACAAGCTCGAGGCCGCAGGCGTGGAAGTGGCGTCCCGCCTCAAGGTGTCGGAAGCCTGCCCGGTGATCCTGCCTTATCACACCGCGCTCGACGCCGCCCGCGAGATCGCACGCGGCGCCGCAAAGATCGGCACGACCGGCAAGGGCATCGGCCCTGCCTATGAAGACAAGGTCGCACGCCGCGCGATCCGGGTGGCCGACCTGCTCAATGCCGAGCGTTTCGCCGAAAAGCTGCGCGAGAACCTCGATTATCACAACCACGTGCTGGTCAATTACCTGCATGCGCAGCCGGTGGATTTCCAGCAGACGCTGGACCAGGCCCTGGCCGACGTGCCGCGCCTGGCGCCGATGGTGTCGGACGTGTCGAGCGCGCTGCACGCGGCCTACAAGGGCGGCGCCAGCCTGCTGTTCGAAGGCGCCCAGGGCAGCCTGCTCGACGTCGACCACGGCACCTATCCTTACGTCACGTCCAGCAACTGCGTGGCGGGCAATGCGGCGGCCGGCTCGGGCGTCGGCCCGAACATGCTGCATTACGTGCTGGGCATCACCAAGGCCTATACCACGCGTGTCGGCTCCGGACCGTTCCCGTCCGAGCTGCCGACCGACCAGGGCGTGGGCAAGCACCTGGCCAGCGTCGGCCACGAGTTCGGCACCGTAACCGGGCGCGCCCGTCGCTGCGGCTGGTTCGACGCCGCGCTGCTGAAGCGCTCGGTGCAGATCAATGGCGTCTCGGGCATGTGCCTGACCAAGCTCGACGTGCTGGACGGCGTCGAGACCCTGAAGCTGTGCACCGGCTACCTGATCGACGGCAAGCCGGTCGATATCTTCCCGGTCGGCGCCGAGGATGCAGCGCGCTGCGAGCCGGTCTACGAGGAAATGCCGGGCTGGACCGAATCGACGGTTGGCGCGAAGTCGATGGATGCGTTGCCGGCCAATGCGCGGGCTTACGTGCTGCGTATCGAAGAGCTGGTCGGCGTGCCGATCGACATGGTATCCACCGGTCCGGACCGCGAGGAAACCATCGTGTTGCGTCACCCGTTTCAATGAGTTTGCAAGGAAGGAAGTGCACTATGCCGGTTTCTACGGACAAGGACCTGTGGGTCTCCTGGGATGAATATCACCATGCCATCGAAGCGCTCGCGCTGATGGTGCACGAGTCGGGCTGGCGCTTCGACCACGTGCTTTGCCTGGCGCGTGGCGGCATGCGTCCCGGCGATATTTTTTCGCGTATCTTCGACGTGCCGCTGGCCATCCTGTCGACCAGTTCGTATCGTGAGGAAGAGGGTACCGTCCGCGGCAACCTCGACATTGCCAAGTACATCACGATGACCCGCGGTTCACTGTCAGGACGCGTGCTCCTGGTGGACGACCTGGTCGATTCCGGCGTCACGCTGGAGCAGGTGCAGTCGCATCTCCGGGCCAACTTCCCGGCGGTGACGGAAGTGAAATCGGCCGTCATCTGGGTCAAGGCATGTTCGTCGGTGCGGCCGGATTTCTACCTGCAGTATCTCGACACCAATCCATGGATACATCAGCCGTTCGAGGAGTACGATGGGCTGCGGCCGCACCAGTTGGCTGCATGGATGAAGAAGGGCGAGAGCAAGTAGTTGCTGTCTCGATGAAAAAGCCGGCGCCGCCGGCTTTTTTTATGGGCGGGCCATGGGCATGATGGTGGGGGTATTGAATGATTTGGCCTGTGCTGCAGGACAGGGTCTTCTCATTCTGCCCGCGCAGCGACAGTTGCCGTTGCCGTTGCCCGCGCAGCGACAGTTGCCGTTGCCGTTGCCGTTGTCGTTGCTTTTGACGCTGCTTTTGACGTGGATCCCCGTTAGACGGCGACGCGCCGCCAGGGACTGAAACGGATAA
>CAUQYP010000079.1:0-17580 GCA_963522035.1 uncultured Noviherbaspirillum sp.
CGCTTCTTTATCCGATTTCGGCACCAGCGACGTGTCGCCATCGACGGGGACCCAGGTCAAAAGCAACGGCAACGGCAACGGCAACGGCAACTGTCGCTGCGCGGAAGTGGCGCATCTGGCGCAAGCCAGCGTGAAAATGTTCTGGCGCCATGAAAAACGGCGCTGTCGAAAGCGCCGTTTTTTTTAGCCGACCGGTTCTTCGGTCCCTATTGGGCGACCCAACCGCCGTCCATGTTCCATGCCACGCCGCGCACCTGGCTGGCCGCTTCGCTGCACATGAATACTGCCAGAGCGCCCAACTGTTCCGGCGTGACGAATTCGCCGGATGGCTGCTTCTCCGCGAGCAGGTTGCGCTTGGCTTCCTCGTTCGAGATTCCGCCTTCCGCGGCACGCGCGTCGACCTGTTTCTGCACCAGCGGCGTCAGCACCCAGCCCGGACAAATGGCGTTGCAGGTAATGCCGGTCTGCGCGGTTTCGAGCGCTGTGACCTTGGTCAGCCCGACCAGCCCATGCTTGGCCGCCACGTAGGCCGATTTCTGCGCCGAGGCTACCAGCCCGTGCGCCGACGCGATGTTGATGATGCGGCCCCAGTTGTTTTCCTTCATGCGCGGCAGCGCCAGGCGGGTCGTGTGGAATGCCGACGTCAGGTTGATCGCGATGACGGCGTCCCACTTGTCCACCGGAAAGTCCTCGATATTTGCGACGTGTTGTATGCCTGCATTGTTGACCACGATATCAACGCCGCCAAACTGTTCCACCGCGCTGCGCATCATCAGCTCGATCTCGGTCGGCTGGGACATGTCGGCATTGTGGTAGGAGGTCTTGATGCCGAATTCCTTGGCGACATCGGCCTGCAGCTTGGTGATGGCGGTGGCGTCGCCAAACCCGTTGAACATCACATTGGCGCCTTCGGCAGCCAGCGCGCGTGCGATGCCCAGGCCGATGCCGGAAGTCGAACCGGTTACCAGGGCCGTCTTGCCCCTTAATGCGTTACCTTGCATGCTGTCCCCTGATGCTGATTAATGGAATGTAAATAAGTAATCCGATTCTAAGCGCAACGCTGAGTAAAATACAGGTTTAGGCGGCCAGTACTTCTACGGTAAATACATGACGATCCCCTCCGCAATTACCACGACTTACCCACCGATCAGGCACGTGCAGTGCATGTCGCCGACGGGCCTGCACCGCATGGCGTACAAGGAGTGGGGCGACCCGCGCAACCCGAACGTGCTGGTCTGCGTACACGGCGTGACCCGTATCTCCGACGACTTCGACGACCTGGCGCGTGCGCTCAGCGACGTCTACCGGGTGGTGTGCCCCGACGTCGTCGGCCGCGGCCGTTCAGGCTGGCTGCGCAACCCGGCCTACTACCTCGTTCCGCAATATGTCTCGGACATGGTGACGCTGCTGGCCCGGCTGGACGCCGATACCGTGGACTGGGTCGGCACGTCGATGGGCGGCCTGATCGGCATGGGGGTGGCGTCGCTCGAAGGCAACCCGGTGCGCCGCCTGGTGCTGAACGATATCGGCCCTACCCTGAATCATGCTGCGCTCGAGCGCATCGGCGCCTACATTGGCCAGCAGGTCATGTTCGACACGCAGGAAGAAGCGGAGCGCTACATCCGCGAAATCACCGCGCCGTTCGGCCCGCATACCGAGCTTCAGTGGAAGAAGCTGGCGAACGATGTGCTCAGGCAGGATGCCGAGGGAAAGTGGATACGCCATTACGATCCGCAGCTCGCCGTGCCCTTCAGGAGCACCACGGTCGAGACCACGAAACAGGCCGAAGCGATGATGTGGGCGGCCTACGATGCGATACGCTGCCCCACGCTGCTGGTGCGCGGTGCGCAGTCCGACCTGCTGACAGAGGAAACCGCCGTCGAAATGACGCAGCGGGGACCGAAGGCAAGCCTGGTGCAGTTCGAGGGCGTCGGCCACGCGCCCACGCTGATGCATGGCGACCAGATCGCCGCCGTGCAGAAATTTTTACTGGGCTGAAGGCATTGCCCTGGATTTGGACGGAACCATCATGGAAATCAAGCGACTGCATGTCGGCCCGCGGCTCTCGGAAGCGGCCATCCACAACGGCGTGGTCTATCTTGCCGGCCAGATCGCCGACGACACCACGCAGAATATCGATGGCCAGACCCGCGAGGTCCTGTCGCACGTCGATCGCTTGCTGTCCGAGGCGGGCAGCGACAATACCCGCATCCTGATGTGCCAGATCTTCCTTGCTGACATCAAGGACATTGCCGCGATGAATGCAATCTGGGACGCCTGGGTCCCGTCGGGCCATACGCCGCCCCGCGCCACCGTGCAGGCCATGCTGGCGCGGCCCGAGCTGCTGGTCGAGGTCGTGGTAACCGCGGCCCTGGCCTAGCGAGGCCCGGTTTCATGGTTTCAATAGCAGCAGGCGGCGACGAAGCAGCGGTGCAGCTGGTGGCGGGACTCAACGACGCCGACAGCAAGCGCGTGCTGGAGGCGCTGGAATTCGTGCGCCCGCTTTATACAGGCAACCCGGTCGCTACCGGGCAGGATGCCTTCGTGTTTTCCGAGAACGTCGGCGCGATACTGGCATCCCTGGCAACCGATGCCGAGACCCGCATCGCGGGCCTGCTATTCGAGCTGCCCATCATCGACGCCAAGGCCGCCGAGCAGATCGAAAACCGTTTCGGCCAGGAGATTGCCGAGCTTGTCGGCCGGATCCGCCAGCTGATGCGGCTCCACGAAATGACCTTTGGACAGCACCGGTCCGTGCCCGACAAGGCCGACAAGTCCGGCAAGAACAGTGCGCAGCAGGCGGCCGCCCAGGTCGAGACTCTGCGCAAGATGCTGCTGGCCATGGCGTCCGACATGCGGGTCGTGCTGGTCCGGCTGGCGTCGCGGCTGACCACGCTGCGTTATTTTGCCGACAACAAGCTGCAGAACGACCGCACGTCCCAATACGCGCGCGAGACCTTCGACCTCTACGCGCCGCTTGCCAACCGCCTTGGCGTCTGGCAGCTGAAGTGGGAACTGGAAGACCTGTCGTTTCGCTTTCTCGAACCGCAGGCGTACAAGCGCATTGCCAGCATGCTCGAGGAAAAACGGGTGGGCCGGGAACAGTTCGTCAACTCGGCGATCGCCCGGCTCAAGGAAGAACTGGCCGCGGCTGGCATCAAGGCCGAGGTTAGCGGCCGGCCCAAGCATATCTACAGCATCTGGAACAAGATGCGCGGCAAGTCGCTGGACTTTTCCGAGCTTTATGACGTGCGCGCATTCCGCGTGATCGTCGACGACGTCAAGACCTGCTATGCGGTGCTGGGCATCGTCCATAACATCTGGGCGCCTATTCCCAGGGAGTTCGACGACTATATTTCGCGACCCAAGGCCAACGGCTACCGGTCGCTGCATACCGTGGTGCTGGCCGAGGACGGCAGGCCACTCGAAGTTCAGGTGCGTACCAGAGAGATGCATCACTTCGCCGAATACGGGGTTGCCGCGCACTGGCGCTACAAGGAAAGTCCCGGATCGGCCGGCGAAAAGTACGACGCCAAGATTGCCTGGCTGCGCCAGCTGCTGGCGTGGAAGTCGGAAGTGGTGGACGCGGTCGTGGGCCAGGAGGACATGCGCCGGGACTGGGTGGAAAGCCTGAAGGCCGCTGCGCTCGATGACCGCATCTATGTCCTGACGCCGCAAGCCAGGGTCATCGAGCTGCCGCGCGGCGCCACGCCGATCGACTTTGCCTACCATCTGCACAGCGACGTCGGGCATCGCTGCCGCGGCGCGAAAGTCGACGGCGCCATGGTGCCACTCAACACTGCGTTGAAGAATGGCCAGACCGTCGAGATCATTACCGCCAAGGGCGAAAGCGCCGCGTCAGGCTCGGCTGGTCCGTCACGCGACTGGCTCGGCGCAGACTACGCGGTGAGCGCCCGGACCCGTGCCAAGATACGCGCCTGGTTCAATGCGATCGACCAGCAGGAAACCCTGAACAGCGGCCGGGCGCTGGTCGAAAAAACCCTGCAGCGCGAGGGGAAGACCGCGGTTAACCTCGAAGTGCTGGCGCACAAGCTCGGTTTCGACAAGCTCGACGACTTCTTCCTCGCTGTCGGCAAGGACGAATTCAGCCTGCGCCAGGTCGAGCAGGCGCTGCATGCGGACGACGCGAAGGCGACAAAACCGGTCAACCCGGACGATGCCGTAGTGGCGCGCAAGAGCAGGGCGTCCAGCGTGGTGCAGGGCGCCAAGTCGGGCGTGCTGGTGGTCGGCACTGAAGGATTGCTGACGCAGCTGGCGCGTTGCTGCAAGCCGGCGCCGCCGGACGACATCGTTGGCTTTGTCACGCGTGGCAAGGGCGTATCCATCCATCGCGCCACCTGCAAGAATTTTGCGGCGATGGAAGCGGCGGCCCCCGAGCGGGTGATTGCCACGGAATGGGGATCGCCGGCGTCGGACACTGTTTATCCGGTCGACCTGTTCATCCTGGCGAATGACAGGCAAGGCTTGCTCAGGGATATTTCGGAAACCTTGCTGCGCGAAAAAATCAATGTCATTGGCGTGAGCACCCAAAGCAGCCGCGGCCAGGCGCGCATGGCGTTCACGGCTGAAATCACGTCCACGGCCCAGCTGCAACGGGCGCTGGGCATCATCCGCGATGTGCAGGGCGTGCAGGAAGCCCGGCGGAACTAAAGAAATTGGGAATGACCCTTGGCAAATCGAATCCGGCCCCCTATAATCTCGCTTCCTCAGGCGCGTAGCTCAGCTGGTTAGAGCACTACCTTGACATGGTAGGGGTCGTTGGTTCGAGTCCAATCGTGCCTACCAATGGATTTTGGTCTTCATTACATCGAGGGACAAAAACCATTGGTTTCGGAAAAGCACCGTCGAAAGACGGTGCTTTTTTTTCGTCCGCATTGTTGGCTGCCCAGTCGCTGGAAAAACCGCGCCCGGTCTGGTAAGCTCCACGTTCATTCCAAATTCAGTCCTGTAAGAGCGAGAAAGGCAATCCGGTTATGACACCGCGAACTACCACGCCGAAAGTCCGGGAGCGACGCTAGTCGGGATCTTTTTCGTCATCACTATTGAAAAAGCGCGGCTGGTCCGCGTTTTTTTTCGTCCCTGTTTTTGAATAGACCTATCACCGCAGCAGCGCCTGGCCATGCCGGCGCCAATGGAGAGCAAAATGATTTCAGTCAGACTTCCCGATGGTTCACAGCGGCAGTTCGAGTCGCCGGTCACCGTGGCCCAGGTCGCCGCCAGCATAGGCAGCGGCCTTGCCAAGGCGGCCCTGGCGGGCAAGGTCGATGGCAAGGTGGTCGATACATCCCACCTGATCGGCCATGATGCAGACCTGGCCATCATTACCGAGAAAGATGCCGAAGGCATCGACGTGATTCGCCATTCGGCTGCGCACCTGCTGGCTTACGCGGTCAAGGAACTGTTCCCGGAAGCGCAGGTAACGATCGGCCCGGTCATCGATAACGGCTTTTACTACGATTTTTCGTACAAACGGCCATTTACGCCCGAAGACTTGCAGGCGATCGAAAAGAAAATGATCGAGCTGGCCAAAAAAGACGAACCGGTTACCCGCAGCGTGATGCCGCGCGATGAAGCCGTGGCCTACTTCAAGTCCATCGGCGAGGACTACAAGGCGGAGATCATTTCATCGATCCCTGCCGGCGAGGACGTTTCGCTGTACGCCGAAGGCAAGTTCACGGACCTGTGCCGCGGCCCGCATGTGCCGTCCACCGGCAAGATCAAGGTGTTCAAGCTGATGAAGCTGGCCGGCGCCTACTGGCGCGGCGATTCAAAAAACGAGATGCTGCAGCGGATCTATGGCACGGCCTGGACCAGAAAGGAAGACCAGGAAGCCTACCTGCATATGCTGGAGGAAGCGGAAAAGCGCGATCACCGCAAGCTGGGTCGCCAACTTGACCTGTTCCATTTCCAGGACGAGGCACCAGGGTTGATCTTCTGGCACCCGAAGGGCTGGACCGTGTGGCAGCAGGTCGAGCAGTACATGCGTGCTGTCTACCAGGACAATGGATTCCAGGAGGTGAAGGGGCCGCAAATCCTGGATCGCAGCCTGTGGGAAAAGTCCGGACACTGGGAAAACTACAAGGAAAACATGTTCACGACCGAGTCGGAGAACCGTTCCTATGCGCTGAAACCGATGAACTGCCCGGGCCACGTGCAAATTTACAAGTCGAACATGCATTCCTACCGGGAATTGCCGCTGCGTTACGGCGAATTTGGCCAGTGCCATCGCAACGAGCCGTCAGGTTCGCTGCACGGCATGATGCGTGTGCGCGGCTTTACCCAGGACGATGGCCATATCTTCTGCACCGAGGACCAGATTCTCGACGAATGCGTGAATGCAACCGCATTGCTGCAGAAGGTCTATCGCGATTTCGGGTTCGACGACATTATCTACAAGGTCGCAACCCGGCCGGAAAAGCGGGTCGGCAGCGACGAAGCCTGGGACAAGGCAGAAGCCGCGCTGATCGAATCGCTGCGTCGTTCCGGCTGCGAATTCGAGATTGCGCCGGGAGAGGGCGCTTTCTACGGTCCGAAGATCGAATACACGCTGAAGGATGCAATCGGCAGGATGTGGCAGTGCGGCACGATACAGGTGGACTTCTCGATGCCGGTGCGCCTGGAAGCCGAATACGTGGCTGAAGACAACACCCGCAAGGTGCCGGTCATGCTGCACCGGGCGATCCTGGGGTCGCTCGAACGCTTCATCGGCATGCTGATCGAAAACCATGCCGGTGCCTTGCCGCTCTGGCTGGCGCCAGTGCAGATAGTGGTTCTGAACATCTCCGATGCCCAGGCAGACTATGCCCGTGAAGTAACACAAGCCTTGAAAAAACAAGGGTTTAGGGTGAACACCGATTTGCGCAACGAGAAAATAACCTATAAAATACGCGAGCACTCCGTCCAGAAATTGCCGTACATCGTAGTCGTCGGCGACAAGGAGCGGGATGCAAACACAGTGGCCGTGCGTGCGCGTGGCAACGTCGATCTGGGCAGCATGCCTGTCGACGCCCTGGTGGAAAGGCTCTCGCAGGAGCTTCAGACCAAAGCCTGAGTGGGGAAACCCGCAGCGCTGTAGCACGGCTTAATCATTTGATTTTCAAAGGAAACTACAATAGCTACTGACAAGTCGCATCGCATAAATGGCGAAATCAACGCGCCTGAACTGCGCCTGAGCGGGGTCGACAACGAACCCTTGGGCATCGTGAGCCTGGCTGAAGCCTTCCGTCTTGCCGAAGAGAAAAACGTGGACCTGGTGGAAATTGCGCCAACCGCAGTACCTCCGGTTGCGCGTCTAATGGACTACGGCAAGTTCAAGTACCAGGAACAAAAGAAGGCGCACGAAGCGAAGCTCAAGCAAAAGATCATCTCGGTCAAGGAAGTCAAATTCCGCCCCGGCACGGACGATGGCGATTACAACATCAAGGTTCGTAATCTGATCAAGTTCCTGGACGAAGGCGACAAGACCAAGATCACGCTGCGTTTCCGTGGCCGTGAAATGGCCCACCAGGATATCGGCATGCGCATGCTCGAGCGTCTGAAGGTCGATCTCGAGCAGTATGGCCAGGTCGAGCAGTGGCCGAAGATGGAAGGACGCCAGATGATCATGGTCATGGCGCCCAAGAAGAAAAAGTAGCTGTTGTCGTAACCCAGAATTCGCACGGCTGATTCATCGCGGCCAGCCTGTGCAATAACGTCAGGCATCAAGCTGACGTAAAACAAGTGAGAGCAGGCATCAAAGTGCAGTCACAGGCTGCCACCTGCAATCATGTTAAAAAATGGAGCTGTCCATAAGGACAGGTATTGCTATGCCAAAAATGAAAACGAAAAGCAGCGCCAAAAAGCGCTTTCGTGTACGTCCAGGTGGAACCGTCAAGCGCGGCCAGGCGTTCAAGCGCCACATCCTGACCAAGAAGACCACCAAAACCAAACGTCAACTGCGCGGCGCAACCGATGTCCATGCCACAAACATGGTATCCGTACGCGCAATGATGCCGAACGCTTAACCTCACTATTTAAGGAGTAACCATGCCTAGAGTAAAACGTGGGGTCACAGCACGGGCCCGTCATAAAAAAGTTCTCGATCAAGCCAAAGGCTACCGCGGCCGCCGCAGCAAGGTTTACCGCGTTGCCAAGCAGGCAGTCATGCGCGCAGGCCAGTATGCCTACCGTGACCGTCGTAACAAGAAGCGCGTATTCCGCGCACTGTGGATCACCCGTATCAACGCTGCATCGCGTTCGCACGGCCTGACCTA
The DNA here is from genome assembly GCA_963522035.1 of uncultured Noviherbaspirillum sp. Lineage (GTDB taxonomy): Bacteria > Pseudomonadota > Gammaproteobacteria > Burkholderiales > Burkholderiaceae_D > Noviherbaspirillum_A. Next base: position 8,274 of record CAUQYP010000079.1, read on the forward strand.
CAGCGTATTCATGAATGGCCTGAAGCGCGCCGCCATCGAACTGGACCGTAAAGTCCTGGCCGATATGGCCGTGACCGACAAGCCGGCATTCGCCGCTATCGTCAACCAGGTGAAAGCTGTGATCGCTGCTTAATTGTTAGCATCCATCATTGTTTGCAGATGATGGTCGGGCGGGGCACTGGTGAACACCTTTGCCCCGCTTTGTTTGTCGGCTACCGGATTGCCGGCGAACCGGCTTTTTTTCCGGCTAAATTTTCGGCTCATCCAGAAAGCGGAAAACACCGCATGACTTCCTTAGAACAACTTGTAAGCCAGGCGCAGGCTGAATTCACCGCCGCGCCGGACGCTGCCGCGCTTGAAAACGCCAAGGCCAGATACCTGGGCAAGACCGGCCAGATTACCGACCAGATGAAAGGCCTGGGAAAGCTGGCGCCGGATGAGCGCCGCGCCCAGGGCGCCGTGATCAACGCAGCGAAAGAGCAGATCGAAGCTGCGCTGACCGCCCGTCGCGAAGCGCTGGACCAGGCCCAGCTTGAAGCGCGCCTGAATGCGGAAGCAATCGACGTGACGTTGCCAGGACGCGGCCGTAGCATAGGTGGCATCCACCCGGTGATGCGGACCTGGAACCGCGTTGAAGAGATTTTCGGCTCGATCGGCTTCGACGTCGCCGACGGTCCCGAGATCGAGACTGACTGGACAAATTTCACTGCATTGAACAGTCCGGAAAATCATCCGGCGCGTTCAATGCAGGACACGTTTTATATCGACGGCAAGGACAGCCAGGACAAGCCCTTGCTGCTGCGCACGCATACCAGCCCGATGCAGGTTCGCTACGCGCGGATGAACAAGCCGCCGATCAAGGTGATTGCGCCGGGCCGTACCTATCGTGTCGACAGCGATGCCACGCACTCGCCGATGTTCCACCAGGTCGAAGGCCTGTGGATAGAAGAAAACATCAGTTTCGCCGACCTGAAAGGTGTCTACCTGAATTTCGTACGGGCGTTCTTCGAGACTGACGACTTGCAGGTACGTTTCCGCCCATCGTATTTCCCGTTCACCGAACCATCGGCCGAGATCGATATCGCGTTCGGCAGTGGCCCGTTGAAAGGCCGCTGGCTGGAAGTGTCGGGCGCTGGCCAGGTACACCCGGCGGTTGTGCGCAACATGGGACTGGACCCGGACCGCTACATCGGTTTTGCGTTCGGTTCCGGCCTCGAGCGGCTGACCATGCTGCGTTATGGCATCAACGACCTGCGCCTGTTCTACGAAGGCGACCTGCGCTTCCTGAAACAATTTAATTAACGACACAATTCACTATGCAATTCTCCGAAAGCTGGCTGCGCACAATGGCCGATCCGAAATTAAATTCGGAAGAGCTGTCCCATCTGTTGACGATGTCGGGCCTCGAAGTGGAAGAAGTGGAAGCTGTTGCACCGCCGTTTTCGGGTGTCGTGGTGGCGCGCGTGATTGAAGTCGCGCGGCATCCGAACGCGGACCGGCTCAATGTCTGCCAGGTCGATGCCGGCACTGGCGCCTTGCACAATATCGTGTGCGGCGCACCCAATGTTCGCCCCGGCATGAACGTGCCTTGCGCATTGCCGGGCGCTGTGCTGCCGCCGGGCGAGGACGGCAAGCCGTTCGAGATCCGTGTCGGACAGCTGCGCGGGGTCGAGTCGCAGGGCATGTTGTGCTCGGCGCGCGAACTGAAGTTGTCGGAAGACCATGGCGGCTTGCTGGAGCTGCCTGAAGATGCGCCAGTCGGCCAGGATTTTCGGGATTACTACCAGCTCGACGACTTGCGTTTTACCATCAAGCTTACGCCCAACAAGGCGGACTGCCTGTCGGTGCTGGGTGTCGCGCGTGAGGTTTCCGCGTTGACGGGCGTGGCACTGCATGCGCCGGAAATTTCACCGGTAGCGGTTACCTCCGGTGAGAAGCTGCCGGTTCGTATCGCCGCTCCCGACCTGTGCGGCCGTTTTTCAGGCCGCGTGATCCGACATCTCAATGCACGTGCACTCACGCCGGACTGGATGAAGCGGCGTCTCGAACGCAGCGGCCAAAGACCGATTTCGGCACTGGTGGATATTTCCAATTACGTGATGCTGGAACTTGGCCGTCCAACCCACGTATTCGACCTCGACAAGATACACGGCAGCCTCGAAGTGCGCTGGGGGCGAGAGGGCGAAAGCCTCAAGCTGCTGAATGGCAACACGGTCGAAGTCGACGATTGGGTCGGCGTCATCGCCGATGAGCAGCAGATCGAGTCGCTGGCAGGCATCATGGGCGGCGACGCTACCGCGGTTTCGCTCGATACCCAGCATATCTATCTCGAAGCAGCGTTCTGGTATCCGCAGGCGATCCAGGGTCGTGCCCGCCGTTATAATTTTTCGACCGATGCAGCACACCGCTTCGAACGCGGCGTCGACTATGCAAGCACGGTAGAGCATATCGAGCGTATTACCGCGCTGATCATCGATATTTGCGGAACGCCCGCCACCACGGTCGGTCCGGTAGACGACCAGGCGGTGAATTTGCCGCAACGTACACCGGTCACCGTAAGAACGGACCGCGCACAAAAGGTAATAGGCGTGCCGCTCGACGATCAGCGCATTGCCGATATCTTTACGCGGCTCAAGCTGCCGTTTACCGCCGAAGCCGGCCAGTTCCATGTGACGCCGCCGTCCTATCGCTTCGACATCGAGATCGAGGAAGACCTGATCGAGGAAATTGCGCGCGTCTACGGCTTCGAGAATATTCCCGCACGGCCGCCGGTCGCAGCCAACGTCATGCGCGTGTTGCCGGAAAACGTGCGTTCGCTTTTTGCAGTCCGGCGATTGCTGGCTGAGCTGGATTACCAGGAAGTGATCAATTTCAGTTTTGTCGACGAATCATGGGAAAAGGACTTTGCCGAAAATAGTGCGCCTATTCGCCTGCTAAATCCGATTGCCAGCCAGATGAGCGTTATGCGTTCCACGCTCGTCGGCGGTTTGCTCGCGAATGTGCGCTACAACCTGAACCGCAAACTTAGCCGCGTACGGGTATTCGAAATTGGTGCGATCTTCAAGCGCGATGAGTCTGTGCAGGATGGTCCATTGTCTGTCGCCGGCTACGCCCAAACAAAGCGCGTCGCCGCACTGGCCTATGGGCCCGCGTTGGAGGAGCAGTGGGGCGCAGCAGCGCGCAATGTCGATTACTTCGACTTGAAGGCTGACCTGGAAGCGCTGTTCGCTCCGCGGTCGCTGCGTTTCCAGAAGGCGCTGCACCCGGCGCTTCATCCGGGAAGATCTGCCGAAATCCTGCTGGACGATGCGGTCATTGGATTCATCGGGGAATTGCATCCACGTTGGCAGCAAAAGTACGATTTGCCCCTGGCGCCGATTCTTTTCGAGGTCGACGCAGCGGCACTGCAGCGTCGGGAAGTGCCTGCGTACAAGGAAATCTCGCGCTTTCCGGCGGTCACGCGGGACCTTGCCCTGTTGGTAAAAAACCACGTCCAGGCGCAGGAAATGCTTGACGCATTCGAGGCGAAGCGGTCGGAAAGCGATGCAGGGCGCATTGTCCAAGCCATTGTTTTATTTGATGAATATCGCGGCAAAGGCCTCGAAAATGATCAAAAAAGCCTTGCTTTCCGGTTCACGTTGCAAGATACTCAGACGACCCTGAACGACAACAACGTGGACGCCCTGATGGCTGGTTTCATTGAGGTTGCCCGCACAAAACATGGTGCCGCACTGCGCACTTGAGGCAGGTGGGGACAACAGAAATGAATGACGTGAACTCAGCTGAATTTCAATCCGTATTAGCCGTTGACCTGAACCGTGCCGTGTTGGAAGCACAGGGTCGGTCGCAGGCCGAGAAGGATTTGCCCACTCTGACCAAGGCCGAACTTGCCGAGATGCTTTTCGAGCAGGTAGGCCTCAACAAGCGCGAAGCCAAGGACATGGTCGAGACGTTTTTCGATGAAATCCGCAATGCGCTGGAGCGTGGTGAGCTGGTCAAGCTGTCGGGATTCGGCAATTTCCAGCTTCGCGACAAGCCGCAGCGTCCCGGCCGGAATCCCAAGACCGGGGAAGAAATTCCGATCACGGCGCGCCGGGTGGTTACTTTCCATGCGAGCCAGAAGCTGAAAAGCATGGTGGAACTCGCCAGCCAAAAACCAGCAACTCGCGTTGCCTGACTGATTATCCATGAACGAGCGTAGCAGCAAGCCAGAGCCGGTCGAACTTCCGCCCATCCCAGCGAAACGCTATTTCACCATAGGCGAAGTCAGCGACCTGTGCGGTGTGAAGCCGCATGTACTGCGCTACTGGGAACAGGAATTCACACAACTGAAACCGGTGAAACGCCGCGGTAATCGGCGTTATTACCAGCATCATGAAGTCCTGTTGATACGCCGGATACGCGAATTGCTGTACGAGCAGGGCTTCACGATCAGCGGCGCACGGAACAAGCTTGGGAGTCGCCTCGCGGAACCGGAGCCGGTGCCGGACGAGCCTCTGGCCCCGCCTGAGCCGCAGGTCGACCTGGTCGCACTGCGCAGTGAGCTGCTTGGCATCATGCAGTTGCTGCGGCCCCACGCATGAATGGCGCCGGGAACCGCAATCGCTTGATGTTTTTTGCTTGACAGCGACTGACCGGTTCCCTTAAGGTTGCCGCATGTTTCCAGCTCACCGACCCATTTTTTCGTTCAGCCTACGCGCCAGCCTTCCGCTGTCGCTACGACTACGACTGCCGCGCTAACAGCAGGCTGCAAGTCAGTGCCGGTCGTCCGGCCCCAGGCAAATTGAACGAAAGTCCGTGAGCATGTACCCGAAGTCCTCCCTCCCCGCAAGCATCATCCAGATTCATACGGTCGTGACGTTGCATCGTCCGTGCATCGTCGTATCCGGTTCGCTACTACTACCGATCGGTTGCCTGGCCTCGCGTTAAGTGGCAGTCCGGCAGCCTTTCCGCCACATCTCAATTTCCCCCATTCGTATCGGAGACCGCCCTGCGGTCCATGTATTACAAGAAGGAATCGCCATGATGCTCGCCAATCCAGCAGCCAAGTACCGCCCGTTTGCTCCCATTTCGCTCCGCGACCGGACCTGGCCCGACCAGGTAATCAGTCATCCGCCCATATGGATGAGCACGGATCTTCGTGACGGCAACCAAGCGTTGATCGAACCGATGAGTCCGGAACGCAAGCTGCAGTTTTTCGACCTGTTAATTCGGACCGGCTTGAAGGAAATCGAGGTCGGCTTTCCGTCGGCATCCCAGACCGACTTCGATTTCGTGCGCATGCTGATCGAGGAAGATCGCGTGCCGGACGATGTGACCATCATCGTGCTGACGCAGTCACGGGAAGAATTGATACGCCGCACCGTCGATTCGGTGCGCGGTGCAAAGCGGGCGGTCGTGCACTTGTATAACTCCACCGCGCCGGCATTTCGCCGTGTGGTGTTCAATATGAGCCGGGACGAAATCAGGGAGATCGCCGTCAGCGGTGCGCGCCTGGTGCGCCACCTGACGAGCGACATGCCCGAGACCGACTGGGGCTTCGAATACACGCCTGAGTCGTTCAGCCAGACCGAGCTGGATTTTGCCCGGGACGTGTGCGACGCGGTTTCCGCCGTCTGGCAGCCGACGCCCGAGCGGAAGATGATCGTCAACCTGCCGTCCACGGTAGAGAGCAGCACCCCGAATATTTACGCGGACCAGATTGAATGGATGCATCGTAACCTGGCGCGCCGCGACGCCATTATCCTGAGCGTGCATCCGCACAATGACCGCGGCACCGCAGTCGCCGCCGCTGAAATGGCGGTAATGGCCGGCGCGCAAAGGGTGGAAGGTTGCCTGTTCGGTAACGGGGAGCGTACCGGCAATGTCGATCTCGTCACGCTGGCGCTTAATTTGTACACGCAGGGCGTGCATCCCGGCCTGGACTTTTCCGACATCGACGCGACAAGGCAGTGCGTTGAGGATTGCAACCAGTTGCCCGTGCATCCGCGGCATCCGTATGTCGGCGACCTGGTCTATACGGCATTTTCCGGTTCGCACCAGGATGCAATCAAGAAAGGCTTTGCCAAGCAGCTTCCGGACGCGTTCTGGGACGTGCCTTACCTGCCGATCGACCCGGCCGATCTTGGGCGCAGCTATGACGCGGTCATACGCGTAAACAGCCAGTCGGGCAAGGGCGGCATGTCCTACCTGCTGGAGCAGGAATACGGGCTGGCCTTGCCGCGTCGCCTGCAGATCGAGTTCAGCCGGGTGGTGCAGGCGGCAGCCGACACAACGGGCAAGGAAATCACCGCTGCGGAGATTCATTCGATCTTCAGCAAGGAATATCTCGAACGCAGGTCGCCGTATACCTATCGCAGCCACCGCATGAGCGAGGACACGACCAGGGAAAGCCCGGTGTCGATCAACGTTGCAATCGAGCGCGAAGGGCAGGCGGTGCAGCACGATGGCCAGGGCAATGGACCGATCGACGCCTTCGTTGCCGCGCTGGGCCTGGACATTCGTGTGATGGATTACCACGAGCATGCGATTGGCGCAGGCGCCAATGCGCAGGCAGCCAGCTACGTGGAACTGCGGGTTGGCGATGGGCCGACCACGTTTGGCGTCGGGGTTGATGCCAATATCGTTACCGCGTCATTCAAGGCGGTAATCAGCGCGGTTAACCGGCATCTGGCGAGCACCTAGGTGCTCAAACGCCGGCTTGGCCGGTGCGCATCTTTGCCAGCAAAGTATCGGCCTGCAACTGGGCAATGCCTTTCAAGCCCAGTTGCCATGCTGCATTCAGCTGGCTGACCGACTGGCGCATCATCTGGAATGCGCCAAGCGCTGCATCGGCAGGCGTTGCGGCGCGCTGCCGGTTCGCTTCCAGGCAGACCAGCAATTCTTCCAGCGCAGGCCGGTGACGTTGCGGCGCTTCGTCGACAGCTTGCTGCAGCAGGTGACGGCGGAAGCTTTCAAAGGATTCAGGGTCTTCCCGGTACAGCCGGGACAGCGTGTCAAAGTCCGGCAATCTGGCGTCGATTTTCATCGCAGCTCCGCAAAGTTGTATTACTGATAATCTTAATTGTGGTGCAATATTATCATTTACGCAATATCAATCGGACGCGAGGCTGAAGGCCGAAACGAGCAAGTATTGAGTCTGTTAGCGAACAGACACCTGTGAAAAGTCGTTCTACACTGCAATCTTTGGCTACCTGGAGCGACGACATGACACTTTGCACATCATCCCTGAATACTTCGTTCCGCCTGGCGCTGCTTGCGGGAGGCTTGTTGCTTGCCGCTGGCAGTGCGGTCGCAGCCGATGGCGACCGCCAGGGGAGCGCCAGTGCCAACATCGCGCAGGAACGCCAGAATTGCATGGACGGCAAGACAAACCAGGACCGTGCTACCTGCCTGCGTGAGGCTGGCGCTGCGAAGCAGGAATCGCAGCGCGGCAACTTGCGCGATACCGGCGATTACGGCAGCAATGCCAGCAAGCGCTGCGATACGCTTCCGGCAGACCAGAAAGCCGACTGCCAGCGCCGCTCGATGGGCGAAGGCAGTGTCAGTGGAAGCGTCGGCAGCGGCGGTGTCGTACGCGAGCTCGTTACGCCGGTGCCGGCATCGAAATAAGCACGCCGTGGGCGGCGGTGAACGGCTTTTTGCGGGAAGCAGCCGTTCCCGCGGGAATTTTTTTAGCGACGCGTATCATGTTCGCCAAACAGGCTAGGGGAGTCCCATGAAAAATACAATCATTGCAGCAGCACTTGCCATCGCAGCGCTTGGCGCCGCTGTCGCGCCAAGCGCCGCACAAGCGCAGGTCAACGTTAATATCATCATCGGGGATCCGCCTCCGCCGCCACGTCGTGAAGCGATCCCGAGGGCGCGGCCGGGTTATGTCTGGGCACCCGGATACTGGAACTGGAACGGCCGCGATCATGTCTGGCGTGCCGGACATTGGGAGCGGGCGCGCCAGGGGCAAGTCTATTACCGTCCGCAATGGGTACAGGCGGACAATGGATGGCGCTTGCAGGAGGGTGGCTGGCGGCGCGGGCGCGATGAGCGCCATGTGCGGCATGATCGTCACGATGACCGCCGCGACAGGGATGAACGCCGGCATGGCGATGATGGACGGCGACATGGGCACGGCGGTGCCCATTGCCCGCCAGGCCAGGCTAAAAAGGGGAATTGTTGATGCCCGGGCGCGACGGGGCTAACGTGCCCAGCTTGATGTAAGCGCACATGCGACGCCCGGAGCGACGCTTATTTTCGACGATTACAAGGAGAAGCGGACCATGCCTTCCGAATACTACACACGCCGCGGTGGCCAGCGACTGACCTACCTGATCGCATTCGACAAGGGCGAATACTTTATCGAACGCGATGGCCAGCTGAAGAAGGCGGTCCCGGATGCGTTGGCCACCGGTATTGCGCCGAGTGAGGCTACGCCCGAACTGATGCTTCGAATGGCGATCGGCGACATCGAAAGCCTGAATGGCATGGACGAATAGCAAGCCAGACGGATCGGCAAGGCGCCGTCTGCATTGCCGGCTTTCTCTCGCAGGACACAAATCGATACAAAGCCGCGCTGGCTGACATCTGTCTGATACATGTTGACGGCATCATTCATTCCTGTGCACTGCACACTTTTCAACTGAAAAAGGAATGAACATGAACCAACTGCGCGCAAAAATGATTTCCGGCTTCATCGCCGCCGCCGCTTTTTCCGCTGCCGTGCACGCGGCGCCTCCGGCGCCCGACCAGGCTGCACCGGACCGCGGCGCGATGCAGGGGATGCATCAGGAGCGCCATGGCGGTGACTTCAAGGAACGCGTCGCGCGTCGCCAGGCTGCGCTGCATGACAAGCTCAAGCTGACCGGCAACCAGGAAGCCGCATGGAAGACGTATATCTCCGCCGCCACGCCGCCGGCCCCGCCCGCACGCCCGGACCGTGCGCAATGGGAAAAATTGTCGGCGCCCGAGCGCATGGAAAAAAGGATGACCATGATGAAGGAAAGGGAAGGCCACATGGCTTCCCATCTGACGGCGATGAAGACCTTCTATGCAACGCTGTCGCCGCTGCAGCAGCAGATCTTCAACGACAATGTGGGTCGCGGCATGGGGGGGCGCGGCCACGGCCACGGGCACGGTCGCGGCTAAGGCATTTTCATGCTGGCTTGCGCCAGATGCGGCACTTCCGCGCAGCGACAGTTGCCGTTGCATTAAGCCCCGCGCAGCGACAGTTGCCGTTGCCGTTGCCGTTGCAGTTGACGTTCCGCGCAGCGACAGTTGCCGTTGCCGTTGCTTTTGACGCTGCTTTTGACGTGGG
>CAUQYP010000080.1:0-17472 GCA_963522035.1 uncultured Noviherbaspirillum sp.
CTCCATCAAGTGCCCACACTTATCGGCTGTTGATTGTTAAAGAACCGTCATTCTGACTGCGTCGGCCTGAAGGCCGGGGCTGCGAAGCGTTGTGTTCGTCAGCAGCAGAGAGGCGAGATTATGAGGAGCTTGCTTCTTGTCGTCAATAGTTTTTTGTCGCTTCGCTTCAAAAAACTTTGCTTCAAAAACCAAGGGCAGCTCCTGCTTTTCCTTCGCCCCGTCGCGTTGGTTTGCGGCGGGAGGCGAACTATATCAAAGGTGGCGAAAATTTGGCAAGCGTTTCTCGAGAAAAGCGCTCATGCCCTCTTTCTGGTCCTCGGTCGCGAAGGTGCTGTGGAACAAGCGGCGTTCATACTGGACGCCGTCCGCAAGCGTGGACTCATAAGCACGGTTGATTGAATCCTTGATCATCATGACCACCGGGAGCGACATCGACGCGATGGTGTTCGCAGCAGCAAGCGCCTCGTCGACCAGCTTGTCGGCCGGTACGATGCGCGACACCAGGCCGGCACGTTCGGCTTCGGCCGCATCCATGATGCGCGCTGTCAGGCACATGTCCATGGCCTTGGATTTGGATATGGCGCGCGGCAGGCGCTGGGTGCCGCCGGCGCCTGGCATCGTCCCGATCTTCACTTCGGGTTGCCCGAACTTTGCGTTGTCGGCAGCGATGATGAAGTCGCACATCATGGCCAGTTCGCAGCCACCTCCCAGCGCATATCCGGCGACCGCGGCAATGACCGGCTTGCGGACCTGCCGGATCGTTTCCCAGTTGCGCGTGATGTACTGGCCCTTGTAGACATCCATATAACTGTACTTGGCCATCGCACTGATGTCGGCGCCAGCGGCAAAGGCCTTTTCATTGCCTGTAAGAACAATGCATCCGATATCGTCATTCTTGTCGAATGCGAGAAGCGCATTGCCAAGCTCATCCATCAGCTGGTCATTCAACGCGTTGAGCGCCTTGGGACGATTCAGGCGTACGACGCCGACCTTGCCTAGCGTTTCAATAATGATATTTTCATATTGCATGAACGTCTCTCCTGAAATTTGCCGGATGGCCGGCGCATTGTAGCCGCAGCCGGCGCAATGGTACCGGCGCGACGTGCCAATAGCTTCTTCGGTCTTGACATCTGCACAAGCTGACGTATGTTGGGTAGATCAACAGGTGGCGCCAGGACTGTGGCCACCATCCTGGTTTTTCATGCCCTTATTCCACAGTGTCGAAGGAGGCAGCGATGCAAAGCGCACTCACGTTCCATCATGCCGCGCCTGCCACGGGCGTGCTTGCGATGGATTACCTGCATTGCCAGGTCAAGGATGCGTTGTTTGTTGCACTGGATGCTGACGACCAGTCCTTTCTTCCACGGTTTCGCGCGCTGACAGCCGTGCTGGAAGACACGTTTGCGACCGAGGAATCATGGATGGAAGAAGTCGACTATCCGGCCGCCAAGTCGCATCGCGAGCAGCACGCACGCGTGCTGAGCGGCATGCATCATGTGCATTGCAGCCTGCTGGCAGGCGATGTCGATGCCGCGCGCAAGGTCGTTGCATGCCTGCTGCCCGACTGGCTGAAACTGCATGTCGCCACGCTCGACACCGCGCTTGCGATGTACCTTGAGCTGAGCGGCATGCCCCAGCTCAATAATTTCCTATCGCCGGGACAGCGCCGGACCTGACTCGGGCCTGGGCAACAGCACCCACAGCATGCCGCGCTGCTTCATGCGGCCAGCCTTTTCGCCGGCCTCTGCGCCGAAGCCCCAGAAGTAATCCGCCCTGACCGCATTCTTGATCGCGCCGCCGGTGTCCTGCGCAACCATCATGCGCTGCAGCAGCACGTTGCTTCCTGGCTGCGTGGTCGACAGGAAAACCGGCGCCCCCAGCGGGATGTAGTTCGGGTCGACAGCGACCGATCGCTGCGGCGTGAGCGGCACGCCCAGCGCGCCCTTCGGCCCCTTGCGGGGGTCGGACAATTTTTCTTCCTTGAAGAAGACATAGCCAGGGTTGGCATTGAGCAGTTCCTGCTGGCGCTTCGGGTTGGCTGCCAGCCACGCCTTGATGCCCTGGGCCGAGGCCTGGTCCATGGTCAGTTCACCCTTGTCGACCAGGTAGCGGCCGATGGACCGGTACGGGTGGCCGTTCTGGTCGGCGTAAGCGATGCGGACGGTTTCCCTGGTCTCGGCGATCTGCACCCGGCCCGACCCCTGCACCTGCAGGAAAAATGCGTCGATGGGATTGTCGACCCAGATCAGTTCGGACCCGGCCAGCGCACCGGACTGCGCCAGCTCGGCGCGCGCCGGATACGGCACGACCTTGTTGCCGACCCGCTTGCCGCGCAGCCGCATGTTCTTCAGTTCAGGGTAGATGCTGCCCAGGTCCACCGTCAGCAAATCTTCGGGCACCTTGTGCAGGGGCGTCTGGTACGGGCCGCCGCGCTTGCGGGAACCATTCAGCAGTGGCTCGTAGTAACCGGTGACGAGACCGTTGTCGGTGCCATCGGGATTGAATACCTGCTGCGGCATGAAAAAAGCTTCGAAGAACACCCGGACCGCCTGCGTGCTGGCGCCATCCACGTTACGGGCCACCCCGCATGGCTCTTTCCACTCGGGGCGCTTGGCCATGACGTCGCAGGATGCGAGAAATGCCGGCCAGGCGTCGCGCAGGTCGTCACGGTCCCAGCCTGGAATGCTGGCGTAAGCAACCGGGCGCAGTACCGGGCCTGCGGATGCCGGCGCCGGGCCAGGCGCAGGCCTGGCGACAGGTGCCGGCGCGGTTTCGGCCACTCTCGGCGGCGGCGTGGAGCTGCAGCCTGCGAGGATAATCGCTGCTGCTGCAAGCGAAGCGAGTAAACTACGACGCCTGGTTGACATTGAGGATGAATGACATGTGGTTACTGGTGGTGGAAGCATGCGTTGCTTTGTTCTTGCTGGTGTTTATCGTGTGGTGGACCATGTTTGCGGGCCGAAAGCCGGACCAGCATGCCCGCAAGCCGCCGCCTGCCGATGACGACAAGAAGGCCTAGGCGGGACGGCGTCAGTGTAGCGTGCGCGGCAATGACAGCACAAACTCCGGAACGGGCGCTTCGAACCGGGTGCCGTCCTCGGCGACGCAGAAGTACGACCCGGACATCGAACCCTGCGGCGTTTTCAACGCGGTGCCGCTGGTGTAGTCGAATTGCTCGCCGGGTTTCAGCAGCGGCTGGTGGCCGACGACGCCCAGTCCCTTCACTTCCTCGACCTTCTGGTTCGCGTCCGTAATGACCCAGTGGCGCGAAATGAGTTGCGCCGTCGCCTGGCCGGTATTGCGTATCGATACCGCATAGGCGAATACGTAGTGGTCACGGTCCGGGTCGGACTGGTCTTCCAGGTACTGGGTCCGGACCGCAACCGTCAATTCATAATCTGCCATACATTTCCTTGAGTTTCCTTGTGCTGGTTGATGCGATGGCGCCAGGCGCCCGGCGGCGCAAAACTCCTGCATGTCCGCCAAGGTAGAATAACGGATTGTTCCGAATTCCTGATTCCATGCCTACCTATCGCATTGCCCCCAGCATTCTATCCGCCGATTTTGCCCGTCTGGGCGAAGAGGTGCGCAACGTGGTCGCCGCCGGGGCCGACATCATTCATTTCGACGTAATGGACAACCATTACGTTCCCAACCTGACCATAGGCCCGCTGGTCTGCGAAGCGATCCGCCCCCATGTGCAGGTGCCGATCGATGTGCACCTGATGGTCAGGCCGGTAGACCGCATCATCCCCGATTTTGCGAAAGCCGGCGCCAATATCATTACCTTCCATCCTGAAGCGTCCGAGCATATCGACCGCACGCTGCAGCTGATGCGCGACCAGGGCTGCAAGGCGGGGCTGGTGTTCAATCCCGGCACTCCGCTGCATTATCTGGACCACGTGATGGACAAGGTCGACATCGTCCTGATCATGTCGGTCAACCCCGGCTTCGGCGGGCAATCCTTCATCCCCGAAGCACTGAAGAAGATTGCGGCCGTGCGCCAGCGCATCGACGCATCGGGCCGCGACATCATGCTGGAAGTCGATGGCGGCATCAAGGCCGAGAATATCGCGGACGCCGCTGCAGCAGGCGCCGACACCTTCGTTGCCGGCTCGGCCATATTCGGCAAGCCGGACTACAAGGCCGTGATCGACGCCATGCGCGCGCGGCTGGCTAGCCTGTGAGCGCGCCCGCCAGCCTGTTTGCCGGCATACGCGCAGCCATCATCGACCTCGACGGCACGATGCTGGACACCGCGCCCGACTTCCTGGTTGCCATCAACGCAATGCGCGCCGAGCTGCAGCTCGCGCCTGTCGCAATCGATGTGATCACCCGTTTTGTCGGCAAGGGCACCGAGAACCTGGTGCGCAGCATCCTCGGCCTCGACTTCCCGCCGGAGCAGGCCGGCGCGCATTACGAACAGGCATTGGAAGCCTACATGCGGCACTACAGCGCCATTAACGGCAAGCATTCGACGCTCTACCCCGGCGTGGCGGAAGGCCTGCGGCAGATGCAGGCGCAGGGTTTGCGGCTGGCCTGCGTGACCAACAAGCCGATCGCCTTTGCGCTGCCGCTGCTGGAGTCGTCCGGCCTGCTGCCGGCGTTCGAGGTGATCTACGGCGGCGACTCGCTGCCCCGCAAGAAGCCGGACCCGATGCCGCTGCTGCAGGTCTGCGCCGACTTCAGCCTGGCGCCGCACAAGGTCGTTGCCATCGGCGACTCCTCCAACGACGCGGAAGCGGCGCGGGCGGCGGGGTGCCGGGTGCTGAATGTACCGTACGGCTATAATCATGGGCAGTCTATACATGACGTCGATTCGGATGGTATAGTCGAAACGCTGCTCGACGCAGCCCGATTACTCTCAGCAGCAAACCCCGATCAACATGTCTCTCAATAAAAAACGCAGCTTTACTGCGCCGGCCTTTCCTGAGGCCTGGCCCTGGCGACGCTGGCAATCCTGGACGCGTTAGTCCCCGATTAGCTGTCGAGCGCCCCTGCGCGCCCGATCACGTTTTTAAACTCATGGTCCGCGGCATATGCACCGCGGACGGGAGAGAAGCATGACCGAACTCGAATTCAAATCGCTGGCCGCGCAAGGCTACAACCGCATTCCACTGATCGCCGAAGCCTTTGCCGATCTCGAAACCCCGCTGTCGCTGTACCTGAAGCTGGCGCAGCAGCAGAACGGCGGCAAGAACACCTTCCTGCTGGAGTCCGTCGTCGGCGGCGAACGCTTCGGCCGTTACTCCTTCATCGGCCTGCCGGCTTCCACGCTGCTGCGCAGCTATGGCAGGCGCATCGAAGTGCTCAGGGACGGCGCCGTCGTCGAAACCTCGCAGGGCAACCCGCTCGATTTCATTGCCGAATTCCAGGGCCGTTTCCGGGTCGCCATCCTGCCTGGCATGCCGCGCTTCTGCGGCGGCCTGGCCGGCTATTTCGGCTACGACACGGTGCGCCATATCGAGAAGCGGCTGGCCGATACCGCGCCGAAAGACGACCTCGGCCTGCCCGACATCCAGCTGCTGGTGACCGAGGAACTGGCCGTCATCGACAACCTGTCGGGCAAGCTCTACCTGATCGTCTACGCCGACCCGACCCAGGCCGAAGCCTTCCCGCGCGCACGCCGCCGGCTGCACGACCTGCGCGCGATGCTGCGCCGGGCGGTCGATGCGCCGGTGACGTCGGCCTCGGTCCGCACCGACGCGGTCCGCGACTTCGACAAGGCCGACTACCTGCAGGCGGTGGCGCAGGCCAAGGAATACATCATGGCCGGCGACCTGATGCAGGTGCAGGTCGGACAGCGCATCAAGAAGCCCTACGTCGATTCGCCGCTGTCGCTGTACCGTGCGCTGCGCTCGCTGAATCCGTCGCCCTATATGTATTTCTATAACTTCGGCGACATGCATATCGTCGGCGCATCGCCCGAAATTTTGGTGCGCAACGAAGGCACGCCGGATGGCGGCAAGAAAGTCACGATCCGGCCGCTGGCCGGCACCCGGCCGCGCGGCAATACGCCGGAACGCGATGCCGAACTCGCCACCGAGCTGCTGGCCGACCCGAAGGAAATCGCCGAGCACGTGATGCTGATCGACCTGGCGCGCAACGACATCGGCCGCATTGCCCAGACCGGCAGCGTCAAGGTGACCGACAAGTTCGTCATCGAAAAATATTCGCATGTGCAGCACATCGTCTCCAACGTCGAAGGCGCGTTGAAGCCCGGCATGTCCAACCTCGACGTGCTGCGCGCGACCTTCCCGGCCGGCACCCTGTCCGGCGCGCCCAAGGTGCGGGCGATGGAAATCATCGACGAACTGGAGCCGACCAAGCGCGGCATCTACGGCGGCGCCTGCGGCTACCTGTCATTCGGCGGCGAGATGGACCTGGCGATTGCGATCCGCACCGGCGTCATCAAGGACGGCATGCTGTATGTGCAGGCGGCGGCCGGCATCGTCGCCGACTCGGTGCCTGAAATGGAATGGCAGGAAACGGAAAACAAGGCGCGCGCGGTGCTGCGTGCGGCCGAGCAGGTGCAGGACGGCCTGGATGGAGGGATATGACATGCTGCTGATGATCGACAACTACGACTCGTTCACCTACAACCTGGTGCAATATTTCGGCGAACTGGGCGAGGAGGTGCGCACGGTGCGCAACGACGAGATCACGCTGGAAGAAATCGTCGCGATGAAGCCGGACCGCATCTGCATCTCGCCCGGTCCGTGCACGCCGCATGAAGCCGGCGTCTCGATCCCGGTGCTGCAGCAGCTTGGCGGCACGCTGCCGATACTCGGCGTCTGCCTCGGCCACCAGGCCATCGGCGCGGCCTTCGGCGGCAAGGTGATACGGGCCAGGGAGGTCAAGCATGGCAAGACCGATTTGCTGCACCATACCGGCGTCGGCGTGTTCAGGGACTTGCCCGATCCGTACACGGTGACCCGCTACCACTCGCTGGCGATCGAGCGCGAATCGCTGCCGGACTGCCTGGAAGTCACCGCCTGGACCGACGATGGCGAGATCATGGGCGTGCGCCACAAGACGCTGGCCATCGAGGGCGTGCAGTTCCACCCCGAGTCTATCCTGACCGAGCACGGCCACCAGCTGCTGCAGAACTTCCTGAAACGCTGACTTTTGGGACCACACATCATGCCGATCACACCCCAGGAAGCGCTGCTGCGCTGCATAGAACACCGCGAGATTTTCCATGACGAGATGCTGTCGCTGTTCCGGCAGATCATGTCGGGCGAAATGTCGCCGCTGATGATCGCGGCGCTGACCATGGGCTTGCGCGTCAAGAAGGAAACCATCGGCGAGATCGCCGCGGCCGCGCAGGTCATGCGCGAATTCGCGACCAAGGTGCCGCTGGACGACACTGCCGGCCTGCTCGACATCGTCGGCACCGGCGGCGACGGCGCGCATACCTTCAACATCTCCACCGCGTCGATGTTCGTCGCGGCGGCGGCCGGCGCCCGGGTCGCCAAGCATGGCGGGCGCAGCGTGTCGTCCTCGTCCGGCAGCGCCGACGTGCTGGAGGCGCTGGGCGCGAATATCAACCTGCAGCCGCAGCAGGTGGCGGACTGCATCGCCGAGACCGGCATCGGCTTCATGTACGCGCCGAATCACCATGCGGCGATGAAGCATGCGGCGCCGGTGCGGCGCGAACTGGGCGTGCGCACCATCTTCAATATCCTCGGCCCGCTGACCAACCCGGCCGGTGCGCCCAACATCCTGATGGGCGTCTTCCATTCGGACCTGGTCGGCATACAGGTGCGGGTGCTGCAGCGCCTCGGCGCGCAGCGGGCGATGGTAGTCTGGGGCCGCGACAATATGGACGAGGTGTCGCTGGGTGCGGCCACCATGGTGGGCGAGCTGATCGACGGCCAGATCCGCGAATATGAAATCCACCCGGAAGACTTCGGCCTGCAGATGATTGCCAGCCGCAACCTCAAGGTGTCAGGCGCCGACGAGTCCAGGGCCAAGGTGCTCGAAGCGCTGGACAACGTGGCAGGGCCGGCGCGCGACATCGTCGCGCTCAACGCCGGCACCGCGCTGTATGCAAATGGGTTGGCTAGCACGATCGAAGCGGGCATGAAGACCGCCATCGAGACGATGGCCTCCGGCGCGGCGCGGGCGAAACTGGAACAGTTCGTCGGCGCGACACGCAAGATTGGCGGCGCCTGACCAAGGCGCGGCACCCGCAAACAGAATTAGCAGGCAGACCATGTCCGACATACTCAACAAGATTCTCGACGTAAAGGCCGACGAAGTCGCCGCCGCCAAGAAGTACCGCAGCCTGCAGAGCCTGCGCAGCGAGGTCGAGAGCGACCGCGAAGCACGCGCAAGCCTGCGCGGCTTCGAAGACAGCCTGCGCGGCAAGATCGCGGCAGGCCGGGCCGGCGTGATCGCGGAAGTGAAGAAAGCCTCGCCGTCCAAGGGCATACTGCGCGCCGACTTCAAGCCGGCGCATATCGCCGAAAGCTATGCACGGCACGGCGCTGCCTGCCTGTCGGTGCTGACCGACGTGCAGTTCTTCCAAGGCGCGCCCGAGTACCTGCAGCAGGCGCGTGCGGCCTGCGAGATCCCGGTGCTGCGCAAGGATTTCATGATCGACATGTACCAGGTCTACCAGGCGCGCTCATGGGGCGCCGACGCCATCCTGCTGATCGTCTCGGCGCTGGACCATGGCCTGATGGCCGAACTGGAAGCCTGCGCCCATGAACTGGGCATGGACGTGCTGGTGGAAGTGCATGACGGCGACGAGCTCGATGCCGCGCTGCGGCTCAGGACACGGCTACTGGGCATCAACAACCGCAACCTGCGCACGTTCGAGACTTCATTGGAGAACACGCTCGGCCTGCTGCCGCGCATTCCGCCGGAGAAGCTGGTGGTGACCGAGTCCGGCATCCTGAACGCCGACGACGTCAAGCGCATGCGCGACGCCGACGTCCATGCCTTCCTGGTCGGCGAAGCCTTCATGCGCGCGCCGGACCCCGGCGTCGAACTCGAACGGCTCTTCGCTTAAGCCTGGCCCAGCCAGGCGCGGCGCAGGCGCGCCGCGCCGGCTGGCTTGGCTTCCGACGCCAGGCTGACCTGCGGCGCATCGTCCGCTTTCAGCACGACGTCGAACGTCATCAGCTCGTCGCGCCGGAATGCATGCACGGTAATCGTGTCGTTGATGCCATAGCGCGACATCAACGTATCAAGGTTGGCCGCCGTCACCCGCAGGCCATCGATCGCCACCAGCAGGTCCAGCGCGGACAAGCCCGCCAGATGCGCGGCGCCGCCTTCATAGACATTGGCCAGCTTGCAGTCATTGCCTTCCTTGACCGTGCGCGCGCCCAGCGACGGCTTGCCGTTCTTGCGCTTGTCGGTGAAGGCCACGGCAAAGGGCGCGAGCAGCTTTTCAAGCGGGACGTCGTCGGTGCCGTGGATGTACCGGTCGAAATAACGCTTCAGGCTGATGCCGCTGGTTTCCTCGAACAGGCGCAGCGCCTCGCCCTCGCCTATCCCCTGCCCTGCGCCTGCGCCATCGCTGTAAAAGTCCCGGCCGTAGCGCGTCCATAAGGCGCGTATCACGTCGTCCAGCGACTTCTTGCCGCCTGTCGCGGCGCGGATCGTCAGGTCGAGCCCGAGCGCGACCAGCGAGCCTTTCGCGTAATAGCTGACGATGGCGTTCGGCGCGTTTTCATCCTGGCGGTAATACTTGACCCAGGCGTCGAAGCTGGACTCGGCCACGCTCTGGGAATGGCGGCCGCTGCCGCGCAGCACGCCGTTGGCGGTCTTGGCGAGCAGCTTGTAATAGTCGCCCTCGTCGACCAGGCCGGCGCGCACCAGCATCAGGTCGTCGTAGTAGCTGGTGAAGCCCTCGAACAGCCACAGCAGCGAGGTATAGCCCTCGTTCTGCAGGTCATATGGCGCAAACGCGGCGGGCTTGATGCGCTTGACATTCCAGGTATGGAAATACTCGTGGCTGCACAGTCCCAGGTAGGTCCGGTAGCCGTCGGTCATTTCCTTCTTGCCCTGCACCGGCAGGTCGGCGCGGGAACAGATCAGCGCGGTGGAGGCGCGATGCTCGAGGCCGCCATAGCCGTCGCCGACGGCCAGCGTCATGAATACATAGCGCCGCATCGGCGCGCGCCGGCTCTTGGGCTCGAACAGGCGGATCTGCGCCTCGCAGA
The DNA here is from genome assembly GCA_963522035.1 of uncultured Noviherbaspirillum sp. Classification (GTDB taxonomy): domain Bacteria; phylum Pseudomonadota; class Gammaproteobacteria; order Burkholderiales; family Burkholderiaceae_D; genus Noviherbaspirillum_A. The sequence continues at coordinate 10,176 of CAUQYP010000080.1, forward strand.
CCTTCTTCAGGTCGACGCACAGCCGCGCCATGTCGAGATTGGGCACCTGGCCGGTGATGACGATGTCATGCGGCACCCCTTGCGCCTTGAAGGTTGCCAGCGCAAAGGCGCCGAGTTCGACCGGATGGTCGATCAGTTCGTCGTAATCGGCTGCGATATAGCGGCCGAAACCGTAGCGCTCCGCATCGAGTTCGGGCAGCGCGGTGGCGACGCGCCAGTCGGCATACGCAGCGCCTTCCGGGCGACGGATCTCCACTTCATGCGGCGCCTGCTCCTGGCCGGGAACGCGCAGGAAGACGCTGGTGCCGTTGAAGAAGGCGTGGGTCTGGTCGAGATGCGCGGTGCGCACCGACAGGTCCCAGGCATAGACGTCGTAGACCACCACCAGCGGGCCGTCGCAGCGGCCGGCCTGCCAGCTGTGCTTGTCGGTCTTTTCCAGCGCGACCTTCCTGCCGTTCGACGTTGCGGCGATGCGCACGATGTTGCGCGCGAATTCGCGGATCATGTAGCTGCCGGGTATCCAGGCCGGCAGCACCAGGCGCTGGCCGGCCGGGTCGGGCGATTCGACCGTGAGCGTGACTTCAAACAGGTGGGCGGCCGGGTCCTTGGGGATGATGCTGTAGCGTACCGGGTGCATCATGCGCTGTTCCACCTTATGCATTGACGTTGACGACCAGGCGGCCGCGCACCTTGCCGGCGATGATTTCCGGCGCCTGTGCCAGCGCCTCCGCCAGCGTGATTTCACGGGTGATGGCGTCCAGCTTCGCCGGATCGAGGTCGCTTGCCAGCCGGTTCCAGGCAGCGACGCGGCGCTCGCGCGGCGCCATTACGCTGTCGATGCCGATCAGCCGCACGCCGCGCAGGATGAAAGGCGCCACCGACGCCGGAAAATCCAGTCCCTGCGCCAGGCCGCATGCCGTCACCACGCCGCCGTAGCGCACCTGCGCGATGGCGTTGACCAGCGTGTGCGAGCCGACCGAGTCGATCACGCCGGCCCAGCGTTCCTTCTGCAGCGGCTTGCCGGCTGCGGACAAGGCGGCCCGGTCCAGCACCTCGGCTGCGCCCAGCGACTTCAGGTAGTCGGTTTCATCGAGCTTGCCGGTGGACGCCACTACGCGGTAACCCCAGCCCGACAGGATGGCGATGGCGACGCTGCCGACGCCGCCCGATGCGCCGGTGACAAGGATCTCGCCGCTATCCTTCTGCACGCCCTGTTCCTGCAATGCCAGCGCCGACAGCATCGCGGTATAACCGGCGGTGCCGATTGCCATCGCGGTGCGCGCCGACATGCCCTCGGGCCGGCGTATCAGCCAGTCGCCTTTCAGGCGCGCGCGCTGCGCCAGGCAGCCCATGTGGGTTTCGCCGACGCCCCAGCCGTTGAGGATGAAGGCGTCGCCTGCCTTCCAGTCCGGGTGGGACGATTCCAGCACCTGGCCGGCGCCGTCGATGCCCGGCACCATCGGCCATTTGCGCACGACCGGCGCGCGGCCGGTGATGGCGAGGCCGTCCTTGTAGTTGACGGTGGAGTAATCGACAGCAACGGTGACGTCACCATCGGCCGGCAGCTGGGCATCGTCCATCTGGCCCAGCGTCGCAGCGGTGCTGCCGTCGTCATTCTTGTTGAGCAGGATTGCATTGAACATGGGAGCGCTTTCAGGTGGGGAGCATCGATTATAGTAGGCGTTTGACAATGGCGTGCAGGCCGCGGGGCAGCGGTACGCAGCGCCGCGAACGTGAAGGAAAGGTATCCAGATGAAGCACATGAACGACCATGCGGCAACTTGTACGTCACTGCGGGGGCAACGATGATTCCGGCAAGGGAGGCGCTGCAGAAACTGGTGGAAGGCAACCGCCGATTCGTCGCCGACGAACGCAGCAGCGAAAGCTATGCGAGCCAGGCGCACCGTGCCGCGCTGGTGGCGGGACAGGCGCCGTTCGCGGTGATATTGGGCTGTTCGGACTCGAGGGTGCCGGTGGAGATCGTGTTCGACCAGGGCCTGGGCGACCTGTTCGTGATCCGGGTGGCCGGCAACATCGTCGCGCCGTCCCAGGTCAGCAGCGTCGAATTCGCCGCAGAAAGGTTTGGCACGCGGCTGGTGGTGGTGCTCGGGCATACGCGCTGCGGCGCCATCGAGGCGACCATCGATGCGCTGCAGGCGCCGCCGCATTTGCGCGCGCGCGACCCGCATTCCATCGTCGACCGGGTCCGGCCCAGCGTGGAGGGGCTGCTGCAGACCGAACTGCGGCACGACCATGACGCGCTGGTGCATCATGCGGTGCGGGCCAATATCCGCGCGTCGGCCAACCATTTGCGGCACGGCTCGCAGGTGATCGAGCAGTTGAGCCAGAGCGATGGGCTGCTGGTGGTGGGCGCCGAATATTCGCTGGAAACCGGGATGGTCGAGTTCTTCGACGGCGCAGACTGATATAAGTCGTAGGGTGTAACAAGCGACAGCGCATTACACCATGGCCGATCAAGCACCGGCGTCGGTGATCGACGACTGGTGTAATGCGCTTCGCTTATTACACCCTACGTTACACCGTACGAATTCAATCCGGTTTCCATGGCTTGCGCTACTTGAGCGACGCCAGCTTCGCTTCCAGCCCCTTGGCGTCGATGGCGCCAGGAATGCGTGAACCGTCGGTGAAGAAGATGGTTGGCGTGCCGGTGATGCGCATCTTCATGCCCAGCGCCTTGATCTTGTCGTTGGGCGTGGTGCAGGCTTCGGGCGCGGTGGCCGCTGCCTTGTTGTTCAGCATCCAGTCGTCCCAGGCCTTGTTGCGGTCGGCGGAACACCAGATGTTCTTCGACTTGACCGCCGAGTCCGGCGACAGGATGTTGTACAGGAAGGTGTAGATCGTCACATTGTCCACGTCCTGCAGGTTCTGCCGGAAGCGCTTGCAGTAGCCGCAGTTCGGGTCCTCGAACACCGCGATCACGCGCTTGCCGTTGCCCTTGACGGTTTTCAGCGCGGACTCAAACGGCAGGTCGGAGAACTTGATCCGGCTGAGTTCGTCGACCCGCGCCTTGGTGTAGTCCTCGGTCGTGTTGGCGTCGAGGATGCGGCCGACGAACAGGTACTTGGCCTGCGCATCGGTATAGAAAATTTCACTGCCGACCCGCACTTCGAACAGGCCGCCATAAGGCGTCTTGGTCACCGAATCGACGGTCGCGCCGTCGCCCAGGCGCGGCTGGATCAGCTTCTTGATCGACGCTTCCTGCGGGGTTTCGGCAAGGGCCGCCGCGCTGGCGAGCATGAGTCCGAGCGCGACGGACAACTTGAGCTTATTCATCATTCATCAACCTTTTTTTACGGAAGGCGCCAATGGGTTTCCCATGGCGTGAGACATCAGGCGTCGTTTTAGGACAGGCAGTTGGTCCAGCAGGTTCAATCCCAGGTTGCGCGCCACCCGCACCGGCTCGAAGTCTGCGGCGAACAGGCGTTCAAGCCCGTCGGTGGCGATCTGCATCAGCAGGATATCTTCCTTGCGCGCCCGGGAATAACGGCGCAACAGGCGTGCATCGCCGCAATCGCGTTCGGCGCCGCGCTCCGCCAGGTTCTGCAGCAGGGTCGTCACATCGGCAAAACCCAGGTTCATCCCATGGCCCGCAAGCGGATGGATCACGTGGGCGGCATCGCCGACCAGGGCCACGCGCTGCGAAATGATGGCATGCGGCCGGATCAGCGCCAGCGGCAGGGCCTGCACCGTTTCCGGCTGCAGCGGCAGAAGCGTGCCGAATGGCTGGCGGGGCAATGCGGTCAGCCGCTCGGCCAGCCGGGACAAGGGTTCCTGCACCAGCGTGTCGGCCAGAGTGTCAGGCGCGGACCAGACCAGCGAGACCTGATTGCCGGGCAGCGGCAGCAGCGCAACGATGCCCTCGGCCGACGTAAACCACTGGTGGGCGGCGCCATGATGCGGCAATGACGTGCCGAAATTCGCCACCACCGCGCGCTGACCATAGGGCCTGAAGTCGATGCCGATGTCGCATTGCGCCCGCACCCACGACTGGCCGCCGTCGGCGCCCACCACCAGCGAGGCCGGCAGGCTGTCGCCATTGTCCAGGTGAACAGTAGCCTGTTTTTCATCCTGCTCCAGCCGCACTGCGCGGGCCGACACCACCTTGAGGTTGGGCGCGAACCGCAGCGCCGCGTCGAGCGCGGCATTGAGGTTGCTGTCCTCGACGATCCAGGCCAGCAGGCCGGCGCGGGCGCTGTAGGCGTCGAACGCCAGCCGCCCGCCCGACTGCGGGCCGTCGCCATTGACCACCATTGCGTCGACCGGCGCGATGCGCGACGCGTCGAGCGCGTCCCACACCCGCAGCGACGACAGCAACGCATGCGCCACCTGGTTCAATGCATAGACCCGCACGTCCCACCCGGCCGGCGCAGTTTTCGCCTGCGCCGCCGGCGGTGTCAGCAGCGTCACCGACAGCCCGGCCTGGGCCATGCCGAGCGCCGCGACCTTGCCGATGATGCCGTTGCCGATGACGCAGATATCGCTTGCTGGAACCATGGATGTGCTATCCGGGAGAGTGAAATAGTCCGCGCATTATAGCCCGGTCGCCCAACGGACATTGCCGGCAGGCCTTGCATAACTTTTGAAGTTTGTTATACTGCACCGCCTTGGCCTGGTAGCTCAGTCGGTAGAGCAGAGGATTGAAAATCCTTGTGTCGGTGGTTCGATTCCGCCCCGGGCCACCAAGATTAAAGGGCTCAGTTTTTTCTGAGCCCTTTTTGCATTTCTGCAGCGAACATTGTTCTTTAAGCCGATCCTGGTTTTCCATGGAGCGGCTTTAAAATTCTGCTCTGATTCATTTCCGAGCTTACTCCATTACCTCCAGGTAGCTATTCTCAAGCACAGTTCTGCCAAGCGCTGCGCATACGCTCATCGCAAGGGACTGACGCGGCAGCGGATAATAACGGCTACCTCACTCTGGAAACCTCCCATGGAAATCAAGGTCAATTTTCTCGACAAGCTTCGGCTCGAAGCCAAATTCGATGATTTCACGGTGGTGGCCGACCAGCCCATTCGTTATAAAGGCGATGGCTCGGCGCCCGGTCCCTTCGACTACTTCCTGGCCTCCTCGGCCTTGTGCGCGGCTTACTTCGTCAAGCTGTACTGCGTCACGCGCAACATTCCGACCGAAAATATCCGCCTGTCCCAAAACAATATCGTCGATCCGGAAAACCGTTACCAGCAGATTTTCAAGATCCAGGTCGAGCTGCCGGCGGATATTTCCGACTACGACCGCCAGGGCATCTTGCGCTCCATCGAGCGCTGCACGGTGAAGAAGGTGGTGCAGGCCGGACCCGAATTCGTGATCGAGGAGGTCGAGAACCTGGATGCCGATGCCCAGTCCCTGCTGACGCTGCAGCCGGCTTCCGGCGCCAGCACTTGCATTACGGGCAAGGACCTGCCGCTGGAGCAAACCATCGCCAATATGTCGCGCATCCTGGCGAACCTGGGCATCAAGATTGAAATCGCTTCGTGGCGCAACATTATTCCAAATGTCTGGTCGCTGCATATCCGCGATGCCCATTCGCCAATGTGTTTTACGAACGGCAAGGGAGCGACCAAGGAAAGCGCGCTGGCGTCGGCGCTAGGCGAGTATATCGAGCGGCTGAATTGCAATCACTTCTACGCCGGCTCGTTCTGGGGCGAGGACATCGCCAATGCGCCGTTCGTGCATTACCCCAACGAGCGCTGGTTCCAGCCCGGTCCCGGCGATGCGCTGCCGGCCGGCATTCTCGATGACTACTGCCTGGCCATCTACGACCCCGACGGCGAGCTACGTGGCTCGCACCTGGTCGACACCAACTCCGGGAACGTGGAACGCGGCATCTGCTCGCTGCCTTTTGTCCGCCAGTCGGACGGCGAAGTCGTGTATTTCCCGTCCAACCTGGTTGAAAACCTGTATGTCAGCAATGGCATGAGCGCCGGCAACACGCTGGCCGAAGCGCAGGTGCAATGCTTGTCCGAGATTTTTGAACGGGCCGTAAAGCGCGACATCATTGCAGGTGAAATGACGCTGCCGGACGTGCCGCCTGACGTGCTGGCGAAATATCCGCGCATCCTGGCCGGCATCCAGGGCCTGGAAGCGCAAGGATTCCCGGTGCTGGTAAAGGATGCGTCGCTAGGCGGCATCTACCCGGTCATGTGCGTGACCCTGATGAACCCGCGAACCGGCGGTGTCTTTGCCTCGTTCGGCGCACACCCGAGCTTCGAGGTCGCGCTGGAACGCAGCCTGACGGAACTGCTGCAGGGCCGCAGCTTCGAAGGACTGAACGACTTGCCCCGTCCCACCTTTGTCAGCAACGCGGTGACCGAGCCCAACAACTTTGTCGAGCATTTCATCGATTCCAGCGGCGTGGTGTCATGGCGCTTCTTCAGCGCCAGGGCGGATTTCGATTTTGTCGAATGGGACTTTACCAACCGGGGCGAAAACGACAATGCGATGGAAGCCGCAACCCTGCTCGGCATACTCGGGGAAATGGGCAAGGAGGTCTACATGGCGGTGTATGACCAGCTGGGGGCCATCGCCTGCCGCATCCTGGTGCCGGGCTACTCGGAAATTTATCCGGTGGAAGACCTGGTCTGGGACAACACCAACCAGGCGCTGTCGTTCCGCGCCGATATCCTGAACCTCCATCGGCTGGACGACGCCAGCCTGGAAGCATTGCTCGAGCGGCTGGAGAACAGCGAGCTCGACGAGTACGCGGACATTGGCACGCTGATCGGTATCCAGTTCGACGAGAATACCGACTGGGGAAAGCTGACGGTGCTCGAGCTGAAACTGCTAATCCATCTCGCTTTGGAACAATTCGAGGAAGCGCACGAAATGGTGGGCGCCTTCCTGCAGTACAACGACAACACGGTCGAGCGCGGGCTGTTCTATCAGGCCCTGAATGCCGTGCTCGAGGTGCTGCTCGATGACGACCTGGAGCTGGACGATTACGTCGCCAACTTCCGCCGGATGTTCGGCAATGCGCGGATGGACGCGGTGCTGGGCTCGGTCGATGGCAGCGTGCGTTTCTTCGGCCTGACCCCGACCAGCATGAAACTGGAAGGCCTGGACCGGCATAGCCGCCTGATCGACAGCTACAAGAAGATGCATGCGGCGCGGATGAAGGCAATGGCTACATCACGTTAGAGCATTTTCATGCTGGCTTGCACCAGAAGCGCCGCTTCCGCGCAGCGACAGTTGCGGTTGCATTAAGCCCCGCGCAGCGACAGTTGCCTTTGACGTCCCGCGCAGCGACAGTTGCCGTTGCCGTTGCCGTTGCCGTTGCCGTTG
>CAUQYP010000081.1:0-17424 GCA_963522035.1 uncultured Noviherbaspirillum sp.
GTCGCCGTCTAACGGGGATCCACGTCAAAAACAGCGTCAAAGGCAACTGCAACTGCAACTGTCGCTGCGCGGGCAACCGCAACTGTCGCTGCGCGGAACAGGCGATGTCGCTCCTTCGCCGGCTTGGGCGCATCAGCCCGAAACGGCGCTAGTTGCCGCGCGACGGGAAGCCGGAATTGCCAAGCACCAGGCCTTCGACCGGGTCCTCCGGCGCTTTTTCCGGCCCGCTGGTCTCGCGGGCGTTTTCAGGCTGTTCGATATCGGAGGCCGGTGCGGCGCCCTGCGCCGGCACTTGCCGGACATGCGGTCGGGACGGCTGTGAGCGGGGGTCGCCCGGCATTTCACTGAACTGGTCGTCCTTCGCCGTTTCAATAAACAGTTGCTCGTCGACCACAGTTTGCAGCATGCTGCCGTCCTGCGCATGTCCGCTTTGTTCCGGTTTTTTTGGGACTGACTTGCTGCTTTCGTTTGCCATAGCCACTCTCCTCCATGCATGGTGTTATTTAATGATTTTTATGATAATCGCCCGGCAGCGTCGCCGATGTCGGAGACACGGCCGGTGCTGCGTAGGAAAACGCTGATTCTGGCCTGCCCGGAAAGCTTGACCCAACCGGCAGGGCGACATGGCGCTTTCCAGTAAAATCCATGTCACAGACTACTAGCCTAAGAGGGTTGCGATGACTGACCAGAATGAGAAGGAGCAATTTGCCGTCGATCTGGAACAGCGGTTCCAGGACGTGATGCAATGGGCGGTGACTACCTGGCCCGACCCTGAACACCCGATCGCGCTCGGCGACTTCGAAGATGTGCACAAGGCGGTCCAGGCCATTGCACAGCGCGTGCGCCACCCCTCCGGCGAAGCGCTTGCCCCGTCTGAAGGCGGCGCGCAGTTCGTCAATATTGCACCGGCCCCCTGGCCCTGAATCCGGGCAAACCGATGCCAGCCCAAAGCCGTTTCGACCTGCTGACCGGAAGCGGCGAGATTCGTGCGCGCATGCGCTCCCAAGACTGGACCGATACGCCGCTGGGCCGGCCGGACGCCTGGCCGTCGTCGCTGCGCACCGCGGTCGGCATCATGCTCAACTCGAGCTTCCCGATGTTCCTGGCCTGGGGGCCGCAACTGACCTTCCTCTTCAACGACGCCTACATTCCCATCCTGGGCAAGAAACAGGCGCAGGCGCTGGGCATGCCGTTCGCAGAACTCTGGGCCGACATCTGGGCGGACATCAGCCCTCTGGTGCAGACCGCGCTGTCGGGCGAGTCGATCTTTGCCGAAAACCTGCTACTCCAGATGGAGCGCAACGGTTTTCCGGAGGAAACCTACTTCACTTTTTCGTACAGCCCTGTCCACGATGAATCGGGCAAGGTCGCCGGCATGTTTTGCGCCTGCACCGAGACCACGCAGCAGATCCTGAGCGAGCGCCGGCAGCGCTTCCAGCTCGAAGTGGCCGACCAGCTGCGCGGCCTGTCGGAGCCGGACCAGATCGTCACGCTGGCGTCGGCCCTGCTGGGCCGCCACCTCCAGCTGACACGGGTCCTGTATGGCGAGCTGGACCTGGGCCGGCAGGCGCTGCGCATCGACAGCGAATGGAACGACGGCAGCGTGGAACGCATTGCCGGCGCCAGTTATCCTTTCGCGTTGCTGGGCGAGGCGATGGTGGAGGGCGTGCAGCGCGGCGGTCCGTTCTGGGTGTCCGACGTCCGGACCGACAGCCGTACCGCGGCCCAGGCGGCGGGCTATTCCCGGCTTGCGGCACGTTCGCTGCTGGCAGTGCCGCTGCGGGCGTCGGCACGGGCGCAAAGCCTGCTGGTGTTGACCCAGTCGGCGCCGCGGCGCTGGCACGACGGCGACGTGGCGCTGGCTGAAGACATCGCCGAACGCATCTGGTCAGCGGTGGAGCGCTCGCATGCCGAAGCGAGCCGGCGCCTGGCGGAAGCGGCATTGTCGCGCCAGCTGGCGGCCGAAGGCGACCGGCTGCGCGGCCTGTTCGAACAGGCGCCGGGCTTCATGGCGGTGCTGCGCGGCCCGCAGCACGTGTTCGAACTGGCCAACGCCGCTTTCCTGCACCTGGTCGGCCGCCGCAACCTGCTGGGCAAGACCATGGCCCATGCGCTGCCCGAACTCGCCGGCCAGGGCTTCCTCGACCTGCTCGACCAGGTTCGTGCAAGCGGCCGTCCGTTTTTCGGCCATGAAGCGCTGCTGGTGCTGCAACCGGCGCCGGAGGCAGCGCCTACCGAGCGCTACGTCGACTTCATCTACCAGCCGGTGCTGGAGCACGACGGTTCGGTCTCGGGCATCTTCATCGAAGGCTACGACGTCACCGACCGCCGGCTGGCCGCCGATGCGGTGCGCGACAGCGAGGAGCGGCTGCGCGAGGGCCTGCAGGCCGGGCGCATGGTGGTATGGGACTGGGACCTGAAGAGCAACCAGGTCAGCTATTCGTTCAACGCCATGGACGTGTTCGGCCATGGCCCGGCCGACGCGCCGCCGAACTGGGGGGCGGTGCACCCGGACGACCTGCCGCTGGCCACTGCGACCGCGCAGAAGGCGATCGAGGCGCGCGACGCCTATGAAGCCACGCTGCGCATGATCCGTCCCGACAACCAGGAAGTCATCTGGGTCGAGGCGCGCGGCAAGGTCCTGTGCGACGCTGCCGGCATGCCGCTGCTGATGCGTGGCATTTCGATCGACATTACCGAGCGCAAGAAGGCCGAGGAAGCGCTGCGCAGCGCGGACCGGCGCAAGGACGAGTTCCTGGCCATGCTGGCGCACGAGCTGCGCAACCCGCTGGCGCCGATCAGCACCGCCGCCGAGCTGCTGAAGCTGACGCAGGCGAGCGAGCCGCGCATTGCCAGGACCAGTGAAATCATCAGCCGCCAGGTCGAGCACATGACCAGCCTGATCGACGACTTGCTGGACGTCTCGCGCGTGACCCGTGGCCTTGTCACGCTGGAGAAGGACATCGTGCTGCTGGACCAGGTCGTCGCCAGCACCATCGAGCAAGTGCGCCCGCTGGTGGAAGCGCGGCGCCACCAGCTGGCCGTCGATATTGCGCCCGGCATTCCGCCGCTGCTGGGCGACCGCACCCGCCTGGTCCAGATCTGCACCAACCTGCTCAACAATGCTGCCAAATACACGCCGCCAGGTGGCGATCTGCTGTTGCGGGCAGTAGTGGAGGACAGCGCGTTGAAATTGCTCGTGCGCGACAACGGCATCGGCATTTCCGCCGACCTGCTGCCGCAGGTATTCGACCTGTTCACCCAGGGCGAACGTTCGCCCGACCGTGCCCAGGGCGGCCTCGGACTGGGGCTGGCACTGGTGAAGAGCCTGGTAGAACTCCACGGCGGCAGCGTCAGCGCGCAGAGCGAGGGCACCGGCCGCGGCAGCACGTTCACCGTCAGCCTGCCGCTGCCGGCACTGCACGACGACCCTGCCTTCCTGCCCGGCTCTGCGCAGTCCAGCGTACCGGCCGGGCCAGGGACGCCGCTGCACCTGATGCTGGTGGACGACAATGTCGACGCCGCCAACACCCTTGCCATGCTGCTGGAAATGCAGGGCTATAACGTGTCGGTGGCCTACCGGGCGCAGGATGCGCTGGAACGCGCCGCGCTGGATCCGCCCGGCATTTTCCTGCTCGACATCGGCCTGCCCGACCTGGACGGTTATGAACTGGCGAGACGGCTGCGCGCGCAACCGGCCACCAGCGACGCGGTGCTGATCGCGCTGACCGGCTACGGCCAGGCACAGGACCGCGAGCGATCGGAACGGGCCGGCTTCGACCACCACCTCGTCAAGCCGGTAGAGATCGAACGCCTGAGCGCCTTGCTGGCGCAGCTCAGCCTGCCGGCGCCGGCAGCTTGAAAGACAACCGCGCCTTTCAGTCCTGCCTGCGCGCGGACAGTACGCGCTGCACGGCGCGTACCAGGCCGACATAGCCAGTGCAGCGGCACAGGTTGCCGGACAGTTCGAGCCGGATGCGTGCCTCGTCCGCGTCCGGTAACCGGGTCACGATGTCGCGTGCCGTGGCCAGCATGCCTGGCGTGCAGTAGCCGCACTGCAGTGCATGCTCGGCAGTAAAGGCGGCGCGCAGTTGCGCCATCAGCGGGTCATGGTCGAAGTCCTCGATGGTACGAACCTCGGCGCCGCTGCAGGACACGGCAGGAACGATGCATGAGCGCGTTGGCACGCCATCCACCATCATCGTGCACGCGCCGCAGACGCCCTGCTCGCAACCCAGGTTGGTGCCGGTCAGCGAGCACTGTTCGCGCACGAAGTCTGCCAGCGTGGTGCGCGGCTCGATGCTGGCATGGCGCGCTTTGCCATTGATGGAAATGTCGAGTTGAATCATGGGGCCTTTTCCAATACGCTTTGTTGCGAAACCTGCATAGCGGCCCGGCGCAGCGCCACTTCATGCACCCGGTACTCGTAACTGTCCGGCTGGAGCCCGGCTGCCTGCAACTGCAGCGCGGCAAATGACGCGTCCCAGCCGCCCAGCAGGGGCGAGGCGTCGGTAATGACGTACGGCGCACCGTCGGTGGCGCCGATCAGCCCGCGCCGCACGCCGCGCACCGGATCGTCCACGAAAGCGCCGATCGCATCGGCGAACTCGCCCGTCTTGCGGTTGACCTTGTAGTAGCTCCAGCGTGCGGATGGCGACAGGGTGGCGACACGCACTGCCGTCAGCACCTCGTCCTCCGCAAGCGCGGTAGTAAAGGCGCCGGCCATCCAGTCGCCTGCCGCGACGGTGCGCCGGCCCTGCGGCCCTTCGATGAAAAACCGTGCATCGAGCAGCGCCATCAGGTTGACCCAGTCGGCCGCCGGATCGGCATGCGCCAGGCTGCCGCCCAGCGTGCCGCGGTTGCGCACCGCGCGGTAGGCGATGCCGGCAGCGACGTGAGGCATGAGCCCTCGCGTCGGGTCGGGAACCCGGCCATCCTCGATGTCGGCATGCGTGACTGCCGCACCCAGCGTCACCGCATCGGGCTGCGCATCGCAGGCGCGCAAGGCCGCAATGTTGCGCACGTCGACCAGCAGGTCGGGCTGCGCCAGCCGCAAATTCATCATCGGCCCGAGCGACTGCCCGCCGCCCAGCAGCTTGCCCATGCCGCCGCTTTGCTGCAACAGCAAGGCGGCCTCGGCGCAGTCTGCCGGCCTTGCATAGTCGAACTTCGCTGCTTTCATGTTGCTCTCCCGCGCTTGGCCGCAGCCAGGGCTTCGACCACCACCCGGGGGCTGATCGGCAGCGTATTGATCTCCACGCCCAGTCCCCGCAGCGCGTCGTTGACCGCGTTGGCGACCGCCGCGGTCGAGCCTATCGCGCCGCTTTCACCGATGCCCTTCTGGCCGAACTCGGTGTACGGCGCGGGCGTTTCCATATGCTCGATGCGGATCGACGGCACTTCCGTGGCGCCCGGCAGGATGTAGTCGGCCAGCGTCGAGGCCAGCGGCTGTCCTTCCTCGCTGTAGCGCATCTCCTCGTACAGCGCGGTGCCGATGCCCTGGGCCGCGCCGCCATAGACCTGGCCGTCCACCACCATCGGGTTGATCAGCACGCCGCCGTCCTCGACGATCACGTAGTCGAGTATCTCGGTCTTGCCCAGTTCGGTGTCGAGCGCCACCACTACTGCATGGCAGGCATAGCTGAAGGTGCCGGTGTCGCGCTTGGCCTGGTAGGTGGTGTGCACCTCGAGCCCGCGCGGGTCGACGTCGGGCGGCAGGGTCTGCGGCGCGCGGTACCACGCGTGCGCAATGTCCCTGATCGCCAGCGTGTTGTCGCCGGCGCCGATGACGGCGCCGTCCCAGCGCACCGAGGCCGGCACCGTGTCGAGCAGCCAGGCGGCGATATGGTTCAGGCGCGTCTTGAGTTCCTTGCAGGCCTGGCCGACCGCGCCGCCGGCCATCACGATGCTGCGCGAGCCCCAGGTGCCGGTGGAGTAAGGCGTCGCGCCCGTGTCGCCCAGCACGATCCTGACATGCGCCGGCGAGATGCCCAGCACTTCGCTGGCGATCTGCGCCAGGGTGGTTTCCATGCTTTGTCCATGCGAATGCACGCCGCAGCGCACTTCGAGTATGCCGTCCGGCGTGAGCCGCACGACCGCCGGCTCGCGTCCCGGCACCATCGGTATGCCCCAGCCGTGATAGACCGAGGTGCCATGCGCGCCCTGCTCGCAGAACACCGCCATGCCGAAGCCGATGCGGCGGCCGTCCGGCTCGCCGCGCGCCTGCCGCGCGCGCACTGCGGGCAGGTCGATCGACGCCATTGCGCGGCGCACCGACTCCGGGTAGTCGCCGCTGTCGAAATGCTTGCCGGTGATGTTATCGAAGGGCATCTCGTCGGCGCGCACCAGGTTGCGCAGCCTGACCTCGGCCGGCTCCAGGCCGGCTTCGACCGCGATGGCGTCCATCACGGTTTCGATGGCGTAGCAGACGCCGGTGCGGGCCACGCCGCGGTACGGCAGGATGGGCGGCTTGTTGGTGGCGACCGACCAGGTACGGCAGCGATAGCGTTCCATCTTGTACGGGCCGGGCAAAATGCTGCCGATCTGCGCGGCTTCCAGGCAGGCCGAGAACGGGTAGGCGGAATAAGCGCCGGAGTCGACGGTCGCCTCGCAGTCGATGCCCATCAGGCGGCCGTTGCTGTCGGCGTAGGCGGTGATGTCGTAGTCATGCTCGCGGCAGTTGGCGTTGGCCGTCAGCTGTTCGCGGCGGTCCTCGATCCAGCGCACCGGGTGGCCGCATTGCATGGCCAGCCAGCCCAGGCAGACTTCCTCCGGCAACAGGATGCCCTTGTAGCCGAAGCCGCCGCCGACGTCGGGCGAGATCACCCGGATCTGTCCTTCGTCGAGTCCGAGGCAGGCGGCCAGGCCGGTGCGGTTGATATGCGGCATTTGCGCTGCGCTATGCATGATCAGCTGTTCCTGGCGCCGGTCCCAATAGACCACCACGCCGCGCCCTTCCATCGGCGCCATGCTCTGGCGCGCGGTGCGCAAGCGGCGCCGCACCTTGATGGCCGCGCTGCCGCAGACGCGGTCGAAGTCGCTGTCCGGCGCGGTGCCGATTTCGGTGCCCAGGAAAATGTTGTCGCCCCAATGCGCATGCACCTGGGCCGACGCCGGGCCGCGCGCAGCCAGCATGTCGACCACCGCCGGCAGTTCGTCATAGTCGACATAGACCTGGGCCGCAAGGTCTTCGGCTTCGGCGCGGTTGTCGGCCACGCACATGGCGACCATTTCGCCGACCTGGCGCACCTTGTCGCCGGCCAGCACCGGTTGCGCGGAGGAGCGAAATCCCTTGAGGCCGGAGTCGGCAACGATAGGCTGCACACCGCTCAGGTCTGCCAGCACGAACACCGCGTCCTCCGCACCGGGCGGCTTTTCAATGCTGCGGATATGCGCATGCGCGACCGGGCTGCGGGCAAAGGCGACGTCGCGCATGCCCACCATCTGGATATTGCCGACATACTGGCCGCTGCCGCGCAGGAAGCGGTCGTCTTCCTTGCGCGGCAGCGAAGCGCCGATGCCGGTCTTGCCCAGTCCTGCGTCTGTCATCGTATTCATCGCGGCTCCGGGTCAGGCGGCGAGCAGCACGGGCAGGATCGACGCGGTGGCGTCGAAGCGTTCGCCGGCGCGCAGGCAGAACAGCGGCTGCAGCAGCCGGTCGGTGTCGACCTTCGTGCCCTCGTTGTCGGAAAGCGTCCAGCTGCCGCGCTCGTCGGACAGCACCGATATGTCGGCCACCCCGCCCACGCGCAGGAAGCCGATCTCGTCTTCCATGCCGATCATGCGCGCCGCATTGGTGGTCACCATGGGCACCACCTGTTCCAGCGTCAGGCCCAGCGCCAGCATGCTGGTCATGGCCGAGACCAGGCTGAAGCGGGTCTTGCCGGCAAACATGTGCTCCTCGTCCGGGTGCTGCGCCGGGGTGCCCGGCGGCGGCGGCACCTTGGTGTTATAGCCGTGCATGTCCGCGCCAAGCGTGTCCGGCACGATGCCGGCGTCGAGCACCGTGCGCGCCATCTTGTAGCTGAAATGCGAGCCGTGCCCGACGTCGATCTTCAGGCCGCGCGCAACCGCCTCTTGCACCAGCGGATGCACCTTGCCGTTGAGTTCGACGAAGCCGCCCGGATGACGGCTGAACGGATGGGCCAGCACGTCGCCGGGCTTCATCACTTCCACGACCTGCGACAGGATGGTGTCCGGGTCGACCGGGAGCCCGCCCTGGGTCGGCTGGGGCCACAACTGGCCGAAGTGGATGTACACCGGCAGCGCCGCGCGGCGCCCGATCTCGGCGGACAGGCGCACGACATCCACGCCCCAACGCGCAAAGCCGCCCAGTTCCGCATGCGCCTTGATGCCGCGCACCAGGTCGCGGTTGGCATTGGCCGCATGCACGGTGGCGTCGACGTTGACGCAGTCCGGCCGGTACAGCTCGGGATAGTAATGGCCCTCGAGCCCGCCGACCAGGTAGGCGGACAGGTAGGCCACGATGCGGCTCCTGGCCGGCTCCACGACAAAGGTGCGAAAGCCCGGCAGCGTCATGCAACTGGGACCGCCCTGGTCCACCAGCGTCGTCACGCCCGAGTAGACGCCGCACATGTCGGCGTTGAGGCCGAAGCGGCCGGTGACATGCTGGTAGACATGGGCATGGGTGTCGATCAGGCCGGGCAGCACCAGCCGGCCGGCGCAGTCGATCACTTCCGCGCCGTCGGCCGCGAGGTCCGCGCCGATCGCCAGTATCTTCCCGCCACCCACCAGCACGTCGCGCACGTCGTTGAGTCCCGACGCCGGGTCGATGACCCTGCCGCCCTTTAAAAGCAGTTTGTCCATGTGTTCCGCCTCTCGATTGAATGCGCAGTGACTCGCAAGGAGCATGCCAGTGGGCCCGGACATGGCGCTCCGCCCGGGACATCCTGCGATCCGGCATAATTTTAGGTGGACTACCCCGCATCTCCGCGCACCGCAATGTCGCCACGACGCAGAGCAACGCCCCGCAATGGGGTTGCGCCTTCACGCAGTTGGTGCAAAACGTGGCTTGCCACCTATTTGGCCTTGCCGGAGATCTGGACCGTTAATTGCATAGCCATGCTCAACCAACCAGAAAAACCGTCATGACCACCGCCGACATTCCCGACCTGAACACCGTCCAGCAGCAACTGCTTACCGCCCAGCAGCGCTCCCCCCTCCTCGCCCGTCCGGGTTTCCTGATCCGCCGCCTGCATCAGCTCCACTGCGCGCTCTTTACCGAGGAAACCCGCGACTTCGGCATCACCCCGGTCCAGTACAGCCTGATGACCGCGCTCGATGAACGCGGCGAGCTTGACCAGAACAGCCTGGCGCTGGAGATCGGCCTGGAACGCACCACCGTGGCGGACGTGGTGCTGCGCCTGCACGACCGCGGCGTGCTGGAACGCCGCCAGAGCGCGATGGACGGACGCGTCCGGCTGGTCAGGCTGACCCGCAAGGGCAAGACGCTGCTCAAAAAAATGGCGCCCGCCGTGCAGCGCGCGCATGACCGTACCGTGGAATACCTGTCGCCCGCCGAACGCGACGTCTTCCTGCTGCAAATGGTGAAGCTGGTCGAACTCAACAACGACATCAGCAACGTGCCGCTGCGCCTGCCCTGAATGCAATCCTTAAACAGTGATTCGTGACCCCTGGCCAGCAATGGCCAACAACAAGGAAGCTCCAACGTGGAAATCCAGCAAAGTTTTACCGTCCCCTTTCCTCCCGCCCTGGTGTGGCGGTGTTTCCAGGACATCGAAGGCATCGTCGCCTGCCTGCCGGGCGCAGCCCTGACCGCGCCGCCGGAACAGGACCAGCTGAAGCTGTCGATGACGGTCAAGCTCGGCCCCATCGTGGCCGCCTTCGCCGGCGAGGGCAGCATGGCGCTCGACGACAGCCTGATGCAGGGCAGGCTGACCGGCAGCGGCAACGACCGCAAGAGCGGCTCGCGGGTCAAGGGCGAAGCGGCCTTCTCGCTGCATGACGCAAGCGACGCGGCGCCCGCGACAAGGGTGGACGTCAAGGTCGACTATTCGATCGCCGGCAGCCTGGCCCAGTTCTCGCGCGGCGGCATCGTGCGGGAACTCGCCGAACGCCTGACCTCCGCCTTCAGCGACAACCTGCGCAAGAAACTGGAAGCGGAAAACCCGCAAGCCGCAGCAGCTTCACCCGCCGTGCCATCGTCGCCAGCGCCAAATGCGCCCGTCGAGCCTGCGTCCGAAGCGCAGACGCCCATTCCACAAGCCGCCAGCCCCACGCCGGCAACGCCAGCCGCGCCGCGCGCAGCGTCCGCGCCGCTGGACCTGGGCGGGCTGTTCTGGCCGGTGCTGCTGCGCCGGATCAGGCGCCTGTTCGGCCTCGAGAAGAAGGCCTGAGCCGCGCCGGTCCAGCCAGCCATGCGCACGACAACGGGGCATGCCACCTAATTCGCATCGGTTCAGTGCACTCCCTGATCCGTTTTTCAACCGGATATGGGGCATGCCACCGATGCAGCATTGGGCGAACGCAGGCCTGACCCAGTGGCACGGAAGTTGCTGAATGCGTTCACCGAATCCTGCGCAGCAACCAGGCGGCACGCCATCCCAGTCAACAGACCATTCATCAACCGGAGCACATCATGTGGAACAAACTGAGTAGCATTACCTTGCTGGCGATCGCGGCCCACGCCGCGCCGTCGATGGCGCAGGAAACCATCAAGATCGGCGTGTCCGAGCCACTGACCGGCTCCGTTGCGGCATCGGGCACCTATGTGACCAATGGCGCGCGCATCGCAGCAGAGCTGGTCAACAGCCAGGGTGGCGTGCTGGGCAAGAAGATCGAGCTGGTCGTCGAGGACAACAAGTCCAATCCGCGTGAAGCGCTCAATGCCGCCGAGAAGCTGATCCTGAAGGACAAGGTCACCGTGATGATGGGCGCCTGGGGCTCGACCTTCACGCTGGCCACCATGCCCAAGCTGATGGAGTACGGCGTTCCCATGGTGGTGGAAACCGCCTCGTCGAGCAAGGTGACGACCGCCGGCAACCCGTGGATCTTCCGCATCAGTCCGACCTCGAAGATGGAAGCGCTGGCCTTCGGCGACAAGCTCGCCGCATTCAGCCCGGCGATCAGGAAGGTCGACTTCCTGTCGGTAAACAATGACTGGGGCCTGGGCGCCGCAACCGAGTTCAAGGCCATGCTGGCCACCAAGGGCATCGAGGTCGGCCGCATGGAAACCATGGCGCCCGACGCGACCGACCTGTCGGCGCAGCTGGCCGCGCTCAAGCAGTCCGGCAGCGACACGCTGATCGTGACCTCGGGCGTCGAGCAGTTGACGCTGTCGATTCGCCAGGCCGCCGAGCAGCGCCTGCCGCAACGCATCATCACCTCGGGCGGCTCCTTCCCCGAGCCGCTGCTGGCCTCGCCCGGCCCCAAGGGCTATGCCAGCCAGCACCTGCTGTTCTTCGCGCCGTGGGCCGTCGATCGCGCCAAGTACCCGGACGTGGCCAAGACCTTCGTCGACGCCTGGGCCGCGAAGAAATACGAGTTTCCCGGCCTCACCGAAGGCTTCCGCGGCTTCGACGGCATCATGACCATCGTGGAAGCCATCAAGGTGGCGGGCAAGACCGACTCCGAGTCCATTCGCACGGCCCTGTGGAAAGTCAAGCTGCGCGGCGTGAACGGCGACATCGCGTTCGCCAAGGAAGGCCCGGCCGGCAAGGAAAGCGGCCAGAACGCGCCGAATGTCTACGTGGTGCAGTTGAAGGACGGCGCAGTCACCGTTCAATAACCCGCCCTTCCTTCAACCTGTAGGCGGCGGCTGCAGCCTGGCCGCCGTTCACCGAGAGGCATATCTTGGATCAATTTCTGCAGCACCTGGTTAACGGCCTCGTCCTCGGCGCAACCTATGCGCTGCTGGGAATAGGACTGACGCTGATATTCGGCATCATGCGCGTGGTGAACTTCGCGCACGGTGAGTTGTATGCGCTGGGCGCCTACATGGCCTTTGCGGTCGTGACGATTTTAAAACTCAATTTCTTCTATGCGCTGATCATTGCCGGCGCGGTCGGCTTTTCCTTCGGCGCCGTGGTCGAGTATGTGCTGCTGCGACGGCGCAACCTGGCCAGCATCGACGAAGTCATGCTGATCATGATCGGCGCGATGATCATCATGCAGAACACCGAGCTGCTGATCTGGGGCGGCGTCGCCAAGGTCGTGCCCTCGCCGTTCTCGCAGGACCCGCTGGTCTTCGGCGAAGTCTCGGTCTCGCCGATCCGCCTGTTCGTGCTGGTGACGGCAGTGCTGCTGCTGCTGGTGTTCTACTTCATGATCGAGCGCTCGCGCCTTGGCATGGCGATGCGCGCGACCTTCCAGGACCGCGACGCCGCCCGCATCGTCGGCGTCAATGTCTCGCGCATCTATACGCTGACCTTCGCGCTGGGCTCCGGCATGGCGGCGATTGCCGGCGCGCTGCTTTCGCCCATCTTCGTGGTCAGCCCCACCATGGGGGACCTGTCCAGCCTGAAGGCCTTCGCCATCGTGATCCTGGGCGGCCTCGGCAACCTCGGGGGCGCCGCAATAGGCGGCTTCGCGCTGGCGCTGATCGAGGAGTTCGGCGCCGGCTATGTATCGACTGCTTACCGCGACGCGCTGGGCTTCCTGGTGATCCTGTTCGTCATGGTGTTTCGCCCGAGCGGGCTATTTTCCGCCAAAGAGCGGGTGGGCTGACATGATGAACAGAACGACCTTTGCCGCTTCCGTGCTGGCCCTCGC
This sequence comes from uncultured Noviherbaspirillum sp., assembly GCA_963522035.1. Taxonomy (GTDB): domain Bacteria; phylum Pseudomonadota; class Gammaproteobacteria; order Burkholderiales; family Burkholderiaceae_D; genus Noviherbaspirillum_A. The sequence continues at coordinate 12,751 of CAUQYP010000081.1, forward strand.
CTCACTGCCCCTGTGGTGCACCAATCCCTACATCCTGTCGGTCGTCAGCGCGGCGGGCATCTTCGTGATCGCGGCGATCAGCCTCAACCTGCTGCTGGGTTATACCGGCCAGCTGAGCCTCGGCCACGCGGCGTTCTTCGGCATCGGCGCCTATACCAGCGCGCTGCTGTCGGTCGGCTTCGACGTCGACCTGGGTCTCGGCGCGCCGCTGGTGGTGGACCCCAAGCCGGTATGGCTAGCCTACACCGCGGGCATCGTCATGGCGGGCCTGTCCGGCTTCCTGGTGGGCAAGCTCGCCTTCCGCGTGCGCGGCGCCTACTTCGTCATCGTCACCATCAGCTTCGCCCAGGTGATGCGCATGGTGGCGCTGAACTGGGTGGACCTGACCGAAGGACCGATGGCGGTCAACAGCATTCCCAAGCTCAGCCTCTGGCTGCCCGGCAGCGGCGTCGTGCCCCTCGCCTCCAAGGCTGCCACCTACTGGCTGGTGCTGGCGGTGGCCATCGTCGCCTACCTGCTGGTCTCGCGCATGGTCAGGAGCCGCATCGGCCGGGCCATGGTCGCCCTGCGCGAGAACGAAACCCTGGCGCGCTCGATCGGCGTGCGCGTCACGCACTACCTGATGATCGCCTCGGTCGCATCGGCCGCGATCGCCGGCGCCGCCGGCGGGCTGTATGCCCATACGGTCGGCATCATCGACCCGGATGTCTTCATGTCCATCTATACCATCACGATGGTGATCATGGTCATTGCCGGCGGCAAGGGCACGCTGGCCGGGCCAGTCGTCGGCGGCCTGATCTTCGGCCTGCTGCCGGAGGTGCTGCGCGGCGTGGTTCGCCCGGAAGTGCAATGGATACTGTATGGCGCGCTGATGATACTGATCCTGATGTTCCTGCCCAAGGGCATCGTCCCATCGTTCGGCAAGCTGGTGCGGCGCCGCGTTGCGCGCCCGGCGCTGGCACCCAGGGAGGCAACGCAATGAGCGGCAAAACGGTACTGGAACTCAGCGGCATCACGATGCAGATCGCCGGCCTGACTGCGTTGAGCAAGGTCAGCTTCGCGGTCGAGGCAGGCAAGATCGTCAGCCTGATCGGCCCCAACGGCGCCGGCAAGACCACGACCTTCAACGTGATTTCCGGCTACATGCGCCCGACCGCCGGCAGCGTGATGCTGTTCGGCGAAAACATCGTCGGCCGCAGCCCGGATGAAATCGCGGCAAGAGGCCTGGTGCGCACCTTCCAGCGCACCAGTGTCTTCGACCAGTGCACGGTATTCGACAACCTGCTCACGGCCTTCCACCTGCAGGGCCGCTACGGCCTGTTCCGTTCGCTGCTGCGGACCCCGGGCTTCCTGCGCGAGGAAGCGGCGCTGCGCGGCCGGGCCGCGGAGATGCTTGCCTTCCTGGGCTTGACGCACCGGGCCGACGAACTGGCCGTGAACCTGTCGTATGGCGAGCAGCGGCTGCTGGGCGTGGGGATCGGATTGGCTGCGCAACCGAAGCTGTTGCTGCTGGACGAACCGGCCGCCGGCCTCAACCCGTCGGAAACGGAAACCTTCAAGCACACGATACGGCGCATCAGCGAGCTCGGCATCACGGTGCTGCTGGTCGAACACGACATGCACATGGTGATGTCGATCTCGGACCATATCGTCGTGCTCAACCATGGCCAGCTGATCGCGACCGGCCAGCCGCGCGACATCCAGCAAAACCCCGAAGTCATCCGCGCCTATCTCGGTTCAGGAGTCAAACGTGCTCAAGCTTGAAGACATCACCGTGCGCTATGGCGCCACCGTCGGCGTCGAACGCCTGTCCATCGAGGTGCGCGAAGGCGAACTGGTCACGCTGATCGGCGCCAACGGCGCCGGCAAGTCCACCACGCTGCGCGCCATCGGCGGCCTGGAGCCGCTCACGTCGGGCCGCATCACTTTCGACGGCCACCAGATCAGCGGCGCGAGCACGCCCGAGATCATCGACCGCGGCATTGCCCACTGCCCCGAGGGAAGGCGGGTCTTTCCGCAATTGACGGTCAGGGAAAACCTGGAAATGGGCGCGTACCGCCGGCGCGACCGGGTCAGGATGCGCGACGACATGGATAAGATGTTCGACCGCTTTCCACGGCTGCGCGAACGGGTCGGCCAGGCCGCCGGCACCCTGTCGGGCGGCGAACAGCAGATGCTGGCCATCGCGCGTTCGCTGATGTCGCGCCCGCGCCTGGTCATGTTCGACGAGCCTTCGCTGGGCCTGGCCCCGAACTTCGTCGAGGCCATTTTCCAGCTGGTGTCCGACATTCGCAGCGACGGCGCCACCGTGCTGATGGTGGAACAGAACGCGTACGCGGCGCTGGAAATGTGCGACCGCTCCTACCTGCTGGAAACCGGCAGCATCGTGGCCTCCGGCAGCGCTGCGGAAATGCTGGCCAATTCCGACATCCGAAAGGCCTACCTTGGCGGCTAGCCCACTACCCGATGACCACGGCGGCCATGCTGCCGCGTTCGACCACGCGTTCTGGTTCGACGTCGTCCCGCGCAGCATCGCCTGTCCCGGCCTGCCACCGCAGGTGCTGCTGCATGCCGGCCCGCCGTACCGCGGCAGCCCGCCGGCTGCCGTCCTCAATGCGGCCGTGCAGGCTGTGCTGTACGAAAGGCTGGCGGCTGACGAGACCGCGGCGCGGACGATGATTGCAAGCGGCGACGTGCGGCTGGCGCCGGCGCAGGACCACGGCGTCGCCACGCCGCTGGCCCAGGTGGTCTCGGCATCGATGCCGTTGCTGGCAGTCAGGCAGCACGGCGTAACGTTTTATGCGCCGGTGGTCGAAGGGCCGGCGCCGGCCTTGCGCTTCGGCTGCGCGGACGCGCGCTGCCGCGATGCATTGTCGGTGTTCGGCGCATGGGTCATCGACACGGTCGCACCGCTGGTGCGGCGCCAGCCCGTGGACATCGCTGGCGTCATACGGGCCGCGCTCGCCAACGGCGACGAATGCCACGCCCGCACGGGCGCGGCCAATGAAGCGCTGCTCGCCCAAATCGACGGTCTCGATGCAGAAGACCTAGGCCGTCTCAGGGCCAACCCGGCCTTCGTGCTGACCGTGATCATGGCAGGCGCCGGCGCCGCGCTGCGCAGCCACCGCTGCCACATCGAGGCCGTGGGTGGCAACGGCATCGAGTTTGGCGTGCGCCACCGTGGCGAGACGCAGTGGCGGCAAATTGCCGCGGAAGCGCCGCGCGGCACCCGCTTTCCGGCGCATGGCGAGACGGCCGCACTGCCGGCAATCGGCGATAGCGCGGTCATCGATATTTGCGGGCTCGGCGGCCAGGCGCTCGACATGGCCCCCTTGCTGGCGGCCGAGTGGGCGCACCTGCTACCCGAGGACGCCAAAGTCCGGCGCACCGCCCTGCTCGATCCGGCCAGCGGTATCGTCAATCCGGCGCGTGTGGTGCAGTCGCGCATTGCGCCGCTGGTCAATCTGGCGATACTCGACCGCGCCGGCAGGGAAGGCTTGATCGGACGCGGCTTCTACGCGGCGCCTGGGCGCCTGTTCGACCCGCTGCCCAGCCCCGGCAAATAGTCGCTTTGCGCTTTGGAGAGGAACCGGTCGGGCCTGCGCTTCGGCAGTGCTTCTGCCGTGCAGGCTCCTAGCTTTTCTTCGCGCCTTTCCTTGCCGGCGCGCTCTTCTTCGCCGCTGCCGGTGCGCTCTTCCTGGCGCGTGGTTTCGCCGCTTCCGAAGCCGGTTTCTGCACGGCCTCGGGCTCGGCGACTGCGGTGCTGACCGCCTGCTTGAACTGGTCCTGGAGCAGGTTCCACCATGCGGCCGGGTTGGCGAAGGCGGGCGCATTGCTCATGTCGACATTAGCCTGCGGCGCCTCGGCAGGCCGGTCCGACGGCGCCGGCGACGAGGTGCCACCCGGCGCGGCCGGCTTTTCCGCCACCGGCGGTTCGAACGAGAACGATGGCGCAGGCGCGGCCGCGGACTTGGCAGGGGTGGACGGTGCGGATGGCGCCGCAGCCGCCAGGCCGGCGGCACCGGCCTGTGCCAGCGAATTCATGCTGGCACTCATGGTCTGCAACGCCGACAGCGTGGCGCTCTGCACCTCGAGCGCCTGTATCGTGCTGCGCAACATGCTCATGTTGACGTTGAGCCAGGACTCCACCGCCTTCAGGTCCTTGATCTGCTTGTCGACCTCGTCGACCGACAGGGATGGCATGGCCATGCCGGGCACCTTCATGCCGCCCCACAGGTTCTTGACGAATTCCAGGGTGTCGGTCATTGCGCCGACGCCGGGTATGCCGGACATGTTCGATTCTGCCATGCTGGTCTCCAGGAGTTATGTGCGCCTAGGTTAGCAGAAAAGCATCATGAAAAAACCGGCCCCTGCCGGGATTCGTTGACGTGGGTCCTTCTATAGCATTTTCATGCTGGCTTGCGCCAGATGTGCCACTTCCGCGCAGCGACAGTGGCCGTTCCGCGCAGCGACAGTTGCCGTTGCCGTTGCCGTTGCCGTGGCCGTGGCCGTGGCCGTGGCCGTTGCCGTTGCCGTTGCCGTTGCCGTTGCCGTGGCCGTGGCCGTGGCCGTGGCCGTTGCCGTTGCCGTTGCCGTGGCCGTGGCCGTGGCTTTTGACCTGGCTTTTGACGTGGGTCCCCGTCGATGGCGACACGTCGCTGGTGCCGAAATCGG
>CAUQYP010000082.1:0-17369 GCA_963522035.1 uncultured Noviherbaspirillum sp.
AAGCCGTCGGTCGCCGCCATCGCCGCTTCGGGCGAGGCGGCGAGCATGGCCGCGAAGTTGTCTGCCAGGTTGTCCAGCTTGACCTTCTCGAACTGCCTGCTGATCGCATACAGCGCGTTGCGCAGGTTCGTCGTCTTGAGCATGCCGACCACCAGGTGGCCGCTGCGTACCTGCGACTCGCCGAACATCAGGCTGCCGAACACCCAGGCCCGTTCCACGGTTTCTTCCAGCTGGGAAGACAGGTCGGTGACCGAGGTGGCGCCGCGCGGCAGGCGGTCGAGCGCGGCCGTCAGGTCGCGCGCCAGGCCGGCGGCGTCGAGCTCGTAGTGCCGGATGATGCGGTGCAGGTCCGAGTCCTGCAACTGCAAAATCTGGTGCAGCCAGTGGATCAGCTCGACATACGGGTTGCCCCGCAATTTGCAAAAGACGGTGCTGCTCTCGATTGCGCGGTAGCAAAGCGCATTCAACTTGCCAAACAATGCAACGCGACTGATTTCGGCCATGATCGTTCTCTTTCTGGTTGCGCCTTGGCGGCGTAGTTCAGGCCGTGTGGGCCTTCGGGTTAATCAATAACTGGTCCGGGTCTTTCGTGGCGGGGCGGCTGGAAAGATAGGTCGTGCGTCCGAGCAGCATGCTGCCCAGCCGCAGCGGCGGCACCTGCTCCTTCTTCAGGATCAGGCGCACGTCCCAGTCGAGCACGAGGCCGGCGTAGTTGCGCACCCAGGCAGCGAGGCGCCCCATGCTGTCGCCGCCCGGCAGCATCCGGCAATAGTCCGTGTAGTCCAGCGGGCCGATGACGATGCGGAACTTGTGCTGGCAGTCCCATACCTGCCGTCCCAGCACCGCCGAGACGCCGAGACGGTTGCCGGCGTCGGCCGCGCCGATGCGGGTCTGGATATCGGTCGGCAGCTGCATCCAGTGGCCGACGAACTGCTCGATGCGGATCGGCAGCTTGAAGAAGTCGCGCAGGATGCTGACCAGTCCCGAGGCGGGCCGCTTCTGGTTCGCCATCAACCCGGCAAAATGGAGCTTGGCGAAGTCGCTGACTTCATCGCGGTCCTGCAGGCCCGGCGCGCCGATGCCGAACATGGACCCGACATAGCTGGAAAAGCGGTCCCCCTGCGGACGGTCCAGGCTGATCGCCGGTTCGGCGCTGGCGCGGGCCCGGTAGAACAGCGACACCATCCGGTGGTGGAACACGTCGAGGAAGGCCGCCATGGTCGGGTCCGCCGCATTGCGGGCGCGATTGCGCGCATATTCGGTCAGGTGCAGCGGCAGCGCGCCGTTCGGCCCGAACATGCCGAAGAAATTGACCGACAGCCGGGCTTTTGCCGTCGCGGTGGCGGCCTGGTAATGGTTCACCGCGTTGGGCTGGAAGCTCAGCGTCGGGTCTTGCCCGAAGCGCACCGCGTCGTCGCGCGCACGCACCGACGTGCCGATGCGCGGCAAGTGCGGATGCGCATTTTCCAGCAGGCGCACCAGCTGGAAGAAATCCATTTTTTCCGCCCGTTCGAGCAGCAGCCGCTCGACTTCTACAGGGTCACGCATGCGCCCTCCCTGGCCTTCCAGCGCATGATCTCGCCGCGCGCCAGCGTGCAGACGACGGTCTCGGTGAAGGAATTGATCGAGACATATTGCGCAAAGAAGTGGCTCAGCACCGCGCCCAGCAGGAAGGCGCTGGAACCTTCGAATGCCGCGTCGTCCATCGTCACCGTGATCTGCAGGCCGCGGCCGAAGGCGATATGTCCCGGCGCCGACATGCGCCGCGTGATCGAGGTCGACCTGATGCTGCGTATGCCCTCGATCTGCCGCTGCGCGCCGGTGTCGGAAGGATGGCAATACAGCGCCAGCATTTCGCGCAAGGCGACCGCGCCTTTTTCCGGGTCGTTGTCGACCAGGGACAGGTAATTGAGCGAGAGCTGGTTGATCAGCCGCCAGGCCACGCTGCCCTCGGCAAAGGATGGGAAAGGCTGGCTGGGGCCGGCCACGCAGCGTATCGACTGCACCGGCGCGCCCGACTCCAGGATGAAATCGGTCTTGCCCACGCCCAGCGGCATCGACAGCGGCAGGTCGCGGTTGGTGCACCAGACCGAAAGGCCAAGCTGGCGCAACTGGTGGCGGTGCGGCGCTTCCGCCGCGTCGACCAGCGAGATGAAGGCCTCGCTGCCGATATAGGAAGAGCGCGGGCCGCGCGCGCGCTGCCGCTGCGAAATGACGCGCGGCTCGCGCCGCAATTGGTAGAACGCCTTGTCCTGGTGCAGGCTGCCGATGTCCTTGGCGTTGTAGAACGACTGGAACGGCTGCTCGGCTTCCGCTCCCGCGCCGTAGCCGGTGACTTCGTCGACCTGGTAGACCTCGAAGTCCATCGGCCGCGTGCGGTCGACCAGCACATGATGTTCAAGCTGGTCCCCGGTCAGGTTGATCCGGTCGGCACGCCGCTTGAACAGGTTGATTGCCGGCGTGCAGTGCAAGGCGAAATTGGACGCATCCAGCGACTGCTCGAACTGTGCATCGCCGCGGTTGAGCAGGATGACGATGTCGACCTCGCTTTCGTCGCACGCGCCCAGCGCAGGCGCCAGGCCGGCGATTTCCACGAACAGGTAGCGCGGCGCAAACGCGAAGTATTCCTGCAGCAGCCGGTAGCCGTGGAAGGTGCGCTGGCCGCTCGGCAGCAGCGACTGCGCTTCGTCGAAACCGAGCGGCTGCAAGGCCGACTTCGGCAGCACGCGTTGCGCCGCGGCCGGCTTGCCGACGGGCAGGACCACCACGCCCTCGACCGCGCCCAGCAGCTTCTCGTAGATCCGGGCCGGCATGTCGTCGGCGCCGCGCAGGTGCAGCGGCAGGCGGTCGAGTCCCGGCTTCCTGAACGGCATCGCACCGGCGGTCCGCAGGCGAAGGCGCAGCCCTGCCTTGACATTGGCTGGCAGCTTGAGGTCGGTGCCGGCAAGCGTTCCACCGTGCGTGAAGAATTTGGCTTCCACCAGCTCGACCGGCCAAAGCGTCACGTCATGGGCAGTGCGGTACTCGCAGGCAGTGGTGTCATCCTTGCCCAGCACGCTGCGCATCGCGCTGCCGCGCGGCACCGGAAATCCGGGAACCAGCGCCGGGTTGGACAGGTCCGGCTGCAGCTGCACCACAGCCATCGAAGGCGTCGGGGCCAGGAAGTGCGGATAGACCAGTTCGGACAGGTGCTGCGTGAAGCGCGGAAATTCCGCATCGATCTTCATCTGCACCCGCGCCGCCATGAAACTGAAGCCTTCGAGCAGGCGCTCCACGTAAGGGTCGGCGCACTCGAACCCTTCCAGGCCCAGGCGGCCGGCGATCTTCGGGTACTGCGCCGCGAACTCGCCGCCGACTTCGCGCAGGTGCTGCAGCTCCTGGCTGTAGTAACGCAGGAAGCGCGGCGTGGTCATGGCCGCTTGCCCGTCACTTCGGTCAGGCGGATGCTGGCCGAGTCGATGTCGAGTTCGGTCTTCAGGTACAGCCGCTCGGGGTAAGGCTGCGCCCACATGTCGGCCTCGATGTCGAACAGCACGGTGTTGACGCGCTCGCGGTCGGAATGGGCCTTGACCACGACCGAGCCGCGAATGAGGCGCGGCTCGAAGTCCCAGATGGCCTGGCGTATCGCCCGTTCGAGCGAACCCAGGTTCATGCTGGAAATGGAACTGCCGGAGATGTCCGGAATGCCGTAGTTAATAACCGAATTGGCCAGTTGCGGCAGGCCGTGCCGGTCGGCCACCGAGAACAGGTTGGTCGTATTGAGCAGCCAGGCCAGGTCCCGCAGCACGCCTTCGCGCAAAGTACGCAGCGACATCACGCGCCGATCGCGCGACTCGACCGCATTGTCCGGTTCGTCGTCGGTCAGGCGGTCGAGCAGGGACGGCTGCAGCCGCTCGCGGGAAGCCAGTTCAGCCATGCTGCCCGTCGCCCGCCGGGGCATCGCCGGTTACAGCAAGCGCGTCGCCGGCGTCGGCGTCCGGGGTTTCCACCGGGTCGAACTCGATCAGCCGCACATCCATCAGCGCGTATTCGCCCTGGTCCGTAACCAGCATGCGCTGGCCCACGCCGCTGCCGTCGTCGCGCCAGTCGGTGCTGCGCGCCAGCAGTGCGGCGGCGTCGCCGTGCGCCACGGTGTCGTTGTAACGCGTCGGGATCAGCCCGACTGTCTGCGCGCCGTTTGCCCAGGTAAATGAGGCCGCCGTCCAAACGGCGTCCCGCAAGTCGGTCGGCGGATCGAATTCGATACGGCGGATCCGGCATAGCGGGATCCAGAAGTAGCGGCCGTTGACGATGGCCTCGATGACCGGGCCCATGCGCGGGTCCGCGTCGGCCAGCCATTCGAAGCGCGCGCCATCGATGCTGCCCGAGGAAGCGGGCGCGGCGTCGAACGCCTGCGCACGGGTCGCCTCCGCCAGCGCCGGGTCGCCCTCATCGAGCTTGATGGCTTCGAGCAGCTGCGCCAGCCAGGCTTGCGGTTCGCCGAAAATAAGCGGCGCCCGCTTGCCGGAAAAGATATCGGCCCGCAGCGCCTCGCACTGGATCGCCTCGCGGTAGGTCTGCACCATGGGCAGGTTGCCGGCGTCGAGCTCACCAGCCACGTTCAGCTGGTTGAGCGCGCGCGCCCAGTGGCCCTGGACGGCGAGCAGTTGGAAAAGAAATACCCGAAGCTTCGCATTCGACGCATCCTTGCGGACCACGTCCTGCAGCGCCGACAACGCGCCGGCCAGGTCACCCTTGCGAACAAGTTCTTGCGCGAGCATACAGGCACTCCCCACCACACCGTGGCAGCCAGGTTTCAAAAAAGAGGATCAAGGCGCGCACCCGCAGCCCGCAGGCCGGGGCACGCGCCAGAAGGGGTCTTACTTCACCTCGCCGTGGTTCTCGGCGATATTCCACATGAAGGTCTTGTCGCCGGCCACGGTGCCCTTGGAGTCCTGCGGGGTGTAGGCAAACGTGACTTTCGCGAAGTTCAGCGTGACGTTCTCGGTCAGCCTGTCCTCGCCGCCGCTGCCACCGGTCGACAGGGAAGTAACGAGCACTTCTTCCAGCTTGAAGTGCAGGTACTTGTTCTGGCCTTCGCCTGCCTTGCGCACCAGCACTTCGCATACCGGGATATGGCTGCCCTTGGCCAGCGCGGCCATCAGCGCGTTGGAGGAGCTGTCGACATACTTGGTGAAGGACATGTCCTGGAAGTTGGCCTTGCCCGCGCCGCCGCCGCCGCCCGTGTGGGTGGTGCCCGACTGGCTCATGCCCCAGCTCCATGCCAGGATGTCGATGTCTCCCTTGGGACCCTGCACCTTGTCACGCGACTCGCCCTTGATGGTCTTGCCCATATTGATGAACATATCTAAAGCCATACTTATCTCCTGGTAGTGCCAGGCGAACGCCTGGCAGTGTTTACATCAAGAATGCAGCGCGGGCAGATGTACCCGCGCTGCACGGGTTTATTCCAGCATCAGGTCTTGGCCGACGGCAGCTTCGACACCAGGCGCAGCGACACGGTCAGGCCTTCGAGCTGGTAATGCGGGCGCAGGAAGAACTTCGACGTGTAGTAGCCAGGATTGCCCTCGACCTCTTCGAGGATGACCTCGGCGGCGGCCAGCGGCTTCCTTGCCTTTGTGGTTTCGCTGGAGGTCGCCGGGTCGCCATCGACGTACTGCATGATCCACTTGGTCAGCCAGCGCTCCATCTCGGCGCGTTCCTTGAACGAGCCGAGCTTGTCGCGCACGATGCACTTCAGGTAGTGCGCGAAACGGCAGGTGGCGAACAGGTAAGGCAGGCGCGCCGCCAGGTTGGCATTGGCGGTCGCATCGGGATCGTCGTACTCTGCCGGCTTGTGCAGCGACTGCGCGCCGATGAATGCGGCGAAGTCGGTGTTTTTCTTGTGCACCAGCGGCATGAAGCCGTTGGCCGCCAGTTCCGCTTCGCGCCGGTCGGAGATCGCGATCTCGGTCGGGCATTGCATGGCCACGCCGCCGTCGTCGGTCGGGAACGAGTGCACCGGCAGGCCTTCGACCGCGCCGCCGGACTCGATGCCGCGGATGCGCGAGCACCAGCCGTACTCCTTGAACGAACGGTTGATGTTCACCGCCATCGCATAGGCGGCATTGGACCAGGTGTAGTTCTTGCTGCCGGCAGCGCTGGTGTCTTCCTCGAAGTCGAAGGCTTCGACCGGATCGGTCTTCGCGCCATACGGCTGGCGCGCCAGGAAACGCGGCATCGCCAGGCCCACGTAGCGCGAGTCTTCCGACTCGCGGAAAGAACGCCATGCGGCATGTTCCGGGGTCTGGAAGATCTTGGTCAGGTCGCGCGGGTTCGCCAGCTCGCCCCACGACTCCATCAGCATCACCGACGGCGCAGCCGCGGCGATGAAGGGCGCGTGCGCGGCGGCGGCCACCTTCGCCATCGACGTCAGCAGCTCGACGTCGGGCGCGCTGTTGTCGAAGTAATAGTCCGCCACGATGGTGCCGAACGGCTCGCCGCCGAACTGGCCGAACTCTTCCTCGTACATCTTCTTGAAGATCGGGCTCTGGTCCCAGGCCGTGCCCTTGAACTTCTTGAGCGTCTTGCCCAGGTCGTTCTTGGATATATTCATGACCCGGATCTTCAGCGTCTCGTCGGTCTCGGTGTTGTTGACGAGATGGTGCAGCCCGCGCCAGGCGCCCTCGAGCGACTGGAACTCCTCGGTGTGCATAATCAGGTTGATCTGCTCGGTCAATTTCCTGTCGAGCGCAGCGATCAGGCTGGAAATCGTCCCGAGCACATCGCCCGAAACGAGGTTGGTGCCGGCCAGCGCCTGTTCGGCCAGCGTGCGCACCGCGGACTCGACGGAATCCTTTGCCTTGTCCGATTGCGGCTTGAACTCTTTTTGCAGCAGGCTGCTGAAGTCGCTCATCTCGAGCGTGGCAGTCCCCTGTTGCAATTCTCCTTGTGACTCGGCCATCGTCATTTCTCCTGGGTAGGTGTCGTCATGCTTATTCTTGGGGCTTCGGCGCGGCGGTCAGCGCCTGCATCAGCGCCGGCTCGGCCAACAGCTTGGCGATCAGGTCTTCGGCGCCGGTCTTGCCGTCCATATAGGTCATCAGGTTGGACAGCTGGCCGCGGGCTTCCAGCAGCTTGTTCAGCGAGTCGACCTTGCGTGCAATCGCGGCCGGGGTGAAGTCGTCCATGCTCTCGAAGGTCATGTCGATGGCCATGTTGCCTTCGCCGGTCAGGGTGTTGGGCACCTGGACTGCCACGCGCGGCTTCATCGCCTTCAGGCGTTCGTCGAAATTGTCGACGTCGATCTCGAGGAACTTGCGATCGGCGACAGGCGCCAACGGGTCCTTGGGCTGGCCCGACAGGTCGGCCAGGACGCCCATGACGAAGGGAAGCTGCACCTTCTTCTCGGCGCCGTAGACTTCGACGTCGTACTCGATCTGCACCCTCGGCGCCCGATTGCGTCCGACAAATTTCTGACTGCTTTCCTTACCCACGATAGACTCCTCCGTAATTGAACGACATGGCTACTGGCTTCCTGATACGCCTACTCTGCGTCCTGCTCCGGAAGGCGACCGCGGATCAGCGCAACCTGGTCGAGGCTGTCGGGCGCGAGGTCTTCCAGGATTTCAAAAAATGTCTTGGGGGCGAGCCGCTTCGCACGCTCCAGCAGCATCGGCACCGGGCTCGACGGCTCGTGGCGGGCGTAGTACAAGAGGATCTTGTCGAGCATGCGCACGACGTCGGCCCGGCTTTCGATGTCGCCGCTGATGCCGGCCGAGGGCTGCCGGCGCACGGCCCCGCTTCCGCCATCGGCGCCGTCGGCGCCATCGCTGCCCTCGCCGGTTTCCACGACGCTGTCGTCGGCGCCTTCCTGCCGGCCGAGGAAGTCGCGGATCCGACGCAGGTTGCGCACCAGCGGGTCGAGATTGAGCGCCTGCGAGCTGCCGATACGACGCACCAGCTCAAGCTCCAGCTCGACGACATGGTTGTGCGCCGCCGTGGCCGCTTCCAGCGCAGAGCGCGCGACCTCGGGGTCGGCGTCGCGCAGGCCGGCTTCCAGCGTGGCCAGGCTGACGGCCGTCTGTCCCTCGGGCGTGGGCAGCTCGCCGCTCGCCATCTCCAGCGTGCGCAAGGTCAGCGGACCCAGGCCGGGCAATTGCACCAGCACGGCATCCTTGAGCTCGCGCAGCATGGTGGCGCCGTCGACCAGGGACGCCAGCGAATTGACGCGCAGCATCGGGTCGAGGTCATCGTCGGGATCGAGCTGCGGGTGAACGCTGTCCCATTGCAGGCTGACCAGCGACTGGATCAGCTGCGAGCCGTCTGCAAAGCCTGGCAGGCCGTGCAGCGAAAGCAGCGAACGCAGCAGGGGCACGGCGACCCGCAGGTCGCGGGTGCGGCCGAGCAGGTCGAGCGCCAGTTTCTTGACGACTTTCCATTCAGGGGGAACCGCCGGCGTGATGGTGTCGCCGTACTGGACTTCCGGCTTGCCGAGCGCGGCCTGTTCGAGTTCGAAGAAAGCCGGGTCGTATTCGAGATTGGGACCGCTGGGTTCGGCTTCGCTTAAATCCTGCAGCAATGCTTCGACGTCGACAATACGCATAAGTAATCAGGGTAACTGGAACGGCATTGCAACTTGCCTGTTTTCGGCCTGTTGGCGATTAAAACGCATTTGGTGGAATACGATATTGCCCGAAAAACAGACGCAATAATACGCTGAAGTTATTCGCGAATGTAAAGATTCGTAAAGAAAATATTTTTTTCTTTTAACGCTTGATTTGGCGAAAAAAATAACCCAAAAAAAATTTTTTGGTTTACTATCGCGGGTTGCCTTTTGGTATCTCTCCAGGGGCCGCACCGGCGTTCTGTGCAGGAATCTTGCGCACTTTAGTGGTGCAAAAAAGGTTTCGGTGGTTTGGACAGCCGCTTTCGGTGCATCTGGCAATTGGCAATTTCCAGCATCTTCTTTAATTCGGCGACTGTTCCGAATTGATCGCCATTCCGATATTTACTGGTCGATTAAATAATGGTGAATCACTTTTCCAGATAGGCGGCAGCTGAAATGCCGCCTATCCAGTTAATTCGAATAGTTCGAATTCTTCAGTTTATTCAGATCATGCGTTCAACGCCGGGCGTAAGTTGGCGATCCAGATTTCGCGACCATTTCTTCTCCGACGTAACGTTTATTCGAACCGGCTTTGCCTGCGCTCAATGACGCCCGGAAACCGGGACCTTGCCCGGAAGTCTTAACCGGAAGGACTGCCAAGACATGCCGCCCCCGATTCCCGCTCATTAAAGGCTTAATGCGTATGACCCCCGCCGCGCCCGCTACCGACCTCACTGCCGCCGACAAGGCACTCGAAGCGCACCGGCGCCTCTGCCAGCATTATGGCTGCCCCTTGCGCTATTTCCATACCATCGACCCGCTGAGCGAACTGGTGTCTTCCCTGCTTTCGCATCGCACGCTGAATCGCGATTCCGGCCAGGCCTTTCGCAACCTCCGCGAACGTTTCCCCGACTGGGCCGCGGTGCGCGATGCCGCGGTCAACGAAGTGCAGGACGCAGTCGCGCCATGCACCTGGCCAGAGCAGAAGGCGCCACGGCTGCAGGCCGTCCTGCGCGAGGTATCGCAGCGCGCCGAAGCGACGGACAGCGGCACGCTGTCCCTGGAGTTCCTACGCGACTGGCCGGTAGCCAAGGCCCGCGCCTGGCTCGAAACCTTGCCGGGCGTGGGCCCCAAGACCAGCGCCGCAGTGCTGTCCTTCAGCACCTTGCGCGGCCGGGCGCTGCCGGTCGACAGCCACCATCACCGGGTTGCCGCGCGGCTGGGCCTGATCCCGGAGAATCTGGCTGTCGGCCCGTCGCACCGCGTTCTGGAAGCGCAGCTGCCGGAGGAGTGGGATGCGCAGCAGGTGTACGACAATCACCAGGTGCTGATGCGTCACGGGAAGGACACCTGCACCTGGCGCTCGCCGCGCTGCAATGCGTGCGTGCTGCTCGACATTTGTCCTTACGGGCAAGCGCGGGTAAAGCCGTCGGCGTAACCGGCTCGAGAGCAGGATTTTCTTTGCCTGTCTGGACGGATCTCCGCTGCCGTGCCCGGAACCCGGTGTCCTGCCCTGGAGGATTTACTGGTAAATTTTTCAATCGTCCGCCGCCATGGCGGCCGACCCGTGTTCCCGTTCCCGACAGGCGGAAAACGAAAGTAAATGGCACGCCGCTTGCAAGCATCTCGCTCCATGCAACGGTTATCCCAGGAAGACTCATCCGTATCGCGGACGGCAGGTAACGCAACGGTAGAGCTTGCGCGCGCCCAGCTCTACGGCGTGCTCGGCGCCCTCCTCCTCGCGCCGCCCTCCCCGCAGATCGTCCGGCTCATTGCCGAGGCTGACACCCTGCAGTCGCCGGACCATGCGGGCCCATTGGAATCGGCATGGGAGGATGTCGTGCTGGCAGCGCGCATCATGGGCGCCGATGCGATCCGCGAGGAATACGACAGCTTGTTTACCGGCATCGGCACGCCGCTGCTCGACCCGCATGCATCCCTCTATCTTTCCGGCTTCATGATGGACCAGCCACTGGCGGCCCTGCGCGAAGACCTGCGCGCATTGGGCATGGCGCGGCAGCCAGGGTCGGTCGAGCTGGAAGACCACCTGGGCGCGCTGTGCGAAGTGATGGCGCTGCTGATCCTGCAGGACCGGCCGCTGGCCGAGCAGCGGCGCTTCCTCGAGCGGCATATCGCCAGCTGGGCAGGCGCCTGCACGCAGCACATGCGCGATGCGGACGGCGCCAACTTCTACCGACTGGTCGCAAGTTTGATCGATGCCTATCTCGACGTCGAGGCGGAAGCCTTTTCCATGGAACCGGATCGGGATTAACGCATCAACTGCAAAAGGATGGACGATGAACAAGACCGACGATCTTTCCCAGACCAGTGCCGCGCGCCGCGGCTTCCTGCAAGCCACCGGCTCCGCCGGCCTGCTCGGTGCGGCCCTGGCGCTGCTCGCGCGCGCTGCCCCAGCCAGTGCAGCCTTGCCGCCCATGGCTTCGGACGATGAAGCAAAGCTGCCCGGCGGCTATCACGAAACCGAACACATCCGTAAGTACTATGCGAAATTGCGCCAGCTCTGAGGCACGCCATGACCTTACTGCGTAAAACCGGCACGACAACGATCAGGCGTTCGACCCTGGTGCCGCGCAGCCTTTCCCAGGGTGTGCCGGATGGGCTGAGCCGCAGGGCGTTCCTGGCGCGCGCCGGACTGGTCGGCGGCGGCACGCTTCTGGCGCAACAACTGCCGCTGCGCGTGATGGCGCCGGCGCAGGCGCAGCCCACGCATGCCGCGGCGCCGGATGCCGGCAAGCCCGAGATCAGGCACACGGTGTGCAGCCACTGCTCGGTCGGCTGTTCGGTCGAGGCGGTCGTGCAGAACGGTGTCTGGGTGCGGCAGGACACCGCGTTCGACTCGCCGATCAACCTCGGCGCGCATTGCGCGAAAGGCGCATCGGTGCGCGAGCACGGGCACGGCGAGCACCGGCTGCGCTACCCGATGAAGCTGGTCGACGGCAAGTACCAGCGCATCACCTGGGAGCAGGCAATCAACGAAGTGGGCGACAGGCTGCTGCAGGTACGGCAGCAGGCAGGCCCGGACGGCATCTTCTGGATCGGCTCATCCAAGCACAACAACGAGCAGGCCTACCTGATGCGCAAGTTCGTCTCGATGTGGGGCTCGAACAATACCGACCACCAGGCGCGCATCTGCCATTCGACCACGGTGGCCGGGGTTGCGCAGACCTATGGCTACGGCGCGATGACCAACTCGTTCAACGACCTGAGCCACAGCAAGGCGGTGCTGTTCATCGGCTCCAACCCGGCCGAGGCGCATCCGATCTCGATGCTGCATTTCCTGCATGCAAAGGAGCTGGGCGCGAAGATGATCGTGATCGATCCGCGCTTCACCCGCACTGCCCGCTTCGCCCATCACTATGTGCGCATCAGGCCGGGCACCGACATTGCGCTGGTGTGGGGCATCCTCTGGCATATCTTCGAGAACGGCTGGGAGGACAAGGAGTACATCGAGCGCCGCACCTACGGCATGGACGAGGTGCGTCGCGAAGTTTCGAAGTGGACGCCGGACAAGGTGTCCGACGTGACCGGCGTGCCGGAAGCCACCGTCAGGCTGGCGGCCGAAATGCTGGCGACCAACCGGCCTTCGTCTGTCGTCTGGTGCATGGGCATCACCCAGCACCATGTCGGCACCGCCAATGTGCGGGCGCTGTCCATCCTGCAGCTTGCGCTCGGCAATATCGGCATTGCCGGCGGCGGCGCCAACATCTACCGCGGCCATGACAACGTGCAGGGAGCGACCGACGTCGGCCCCAACCCCGATTCCCTGCCAGGCTATTACGGCCTGGCCGAAGGCGCATGGAAGTATTTTGCGCGGGTGTGGGATGTCGATTACCAATGGCTGCAGCAGCGTTTCGGCAGCAAGGCGCTGATGGAAAAGCCCGGCATGACGGTGTCGAGATGGTTCGACGGCGTCAACGAGAAGAAGGAGTACATGGACCAGCCCGACAGCCTGCGGGCCGTGGTCTACTGGGGCCATGCGCCGAACAGCCAGACCCGGCTGCCCGACATGAAGCTGGCGATGCAGAAGCTCGACCTGCTGGTGGTGATCGACCCCTACCCGACCATGACGGCGGCGATGCATGGCCGCAAGGACGGCGTCTACCTGCTGCCGGCCACCACCCAGTTCGAGACGCAGGGCTCGGTCACCTGCAGCAACCGCAGCGTGCAGTGGCGCGAACGCGTGATCCAGCCGCTGTTCGAGTGCAAGACCGACCATGAAATCATGTTCCTGTTCGCGAAGAAGTTCGGCTTCGCGGAGCAACTGTGCAAGCACATCAAGGTGGTCGACAACGAGCCGGTCATCGAGGACATCCTCAGGGAAATCAACCGCAGCGTCTGGACCATAGGCTACAGCGGCATCTCGCCGGAACGGCTGAAGCTGCACATGGAAAACAAGCACACCTTCAACCCGACCACGCTGCTGGCCGAGGACGGGCCGTGCAAGGGCGACTACTACGGCCTGCCCTGGCCGTGCTGGGGCACGCCGGAGATGAAGCACCCGGGCACGCCCATCCTGTACGACATATCGAAGCCGGTCGCGCTCGGCGGCCTGCCCTTCCGCGCCAACTGGGGCGTCGAGCATAACGGCGTGTCGCTGCTGGCGGCCGACGGCTCCAGCAACCAGGACAGCGAGATGCCGTTCGGCTACCCGGAGTTCGACCATGTGCTGCTGAAGAAGCTGGGCTGGTGGAGCGAGCTGACGCCGGAGGAACAGAAGCAGGCCGAGGGCAACAACTGGAAGACCGATATGTCGGGCGGCATCATCCGCGTGGTGATCGCGCATGGCTGCGCGCCGTACGGCAATGCGCGGGCGCGCTGCCACGTGTGGAATTTCCCCGACCCAGTGCCGGTGCACCGCGAGCCGCTGGTCAGTCCGCGGCGCGACCTGGTGGCGGCCTACCCGACCTACCCGGACAAGGCCGCGTTCTGGCGCCTGCCGACGCTGTTCAAGTCGGTGCAGGACATCGACTTTGCGAAGGACTTCCCGCTGATCATGACCTCGGGCCGGCTGGTGGAATACGAAGGCGGCGGCGACGAGACCCGTTCCAACCCGTGGCTGGCGGAGCTGCAGCAGACCATGTTCGTCGAGGTCAATCCGCATGATGCGGCGCAGCTTGGCGCCCGCACCGGGCAGTTCGTCTGGGTCGAGACACCGACCGGCGTGCGGATGAAGATCACGGCCTTCGTCACGCCGCGGGTGCCGGCCGGGCTGGTCTGGATGCCTTATCACTTCGGCGGATGGTGGATGGGCGAGGACCAGCGCGGCAACTATCCCGCCGGCGCCGCGCCCATCGTGCTGGGCGAGGCGGTCAACACCGGCTGGACCTACGGCTACGACGTGGTCACGATGATGCAGGAAACCAAGGTGTCGCTATGCCGGCTGGCCGTAGCGTGACGCCAAGTTGATGGACCAGGACAGAGGCAGGAGCAAGCATGGCTACCCGGATGAAATTTCTGTGCGACACCGAACGCTGCATCGACTGCAACGGCTGCGTGACCGCCTGCAAGAACGAGAACGAAGTCCCGTGGGGCATGCACCGGCGCCGGGTCGTCACCATCAACGACGGCCAGCCGGGAGAAGCGTATATCTCGGTCGCCTGCATGCACTGCACCGACGCGCCGTGCATGGCGGTATGCCCGGTGGACTGCTTCTACCATACCGAGGACGGCATCGTGCTGCACTCGAAGGACCAGTGCATAGGCTGCGGCTACTGCTACTACGCCTGCCCGTTCGGGGCGCCGCAGTTTCCCAACCCGGGCGCCTTCAACCATCGCGGCAAGATGGACAAGTGCACGTTCTGCGCCGGCGGGCCGGAGCCTGACAATTCGGAAGCCGAGTTCCGAAAGTACGGGCGCAACCGCATCGCCGAGGGCAAGCTGCCGGTCTGCGCGGAGCAGTGCGGCACCAAGGCGCTGCTGGGTGGGGACGCGAACATCCTGGCCGATATCTATAGGCGGCGCGTCGCCACCCGCGGCTACGGCCCCGAGCTGTGGGGATGGGACATTGCCTACGAAACGAAGCGCAACGGCGGCAAGGTGCAGAACCAGGGCAATGCGCCACGCACCAACCAGGTGCCGAACGACTACCAGAACAAGCCGGGGAAGCATACGACATGAAGCGCACGCGGACCATGCTCATCACGCTGATGGCGCTGTCGCTGACCGCCTGCCTCGAAGTGGATCAGCATCCGCCGTGGCTGCACGGCTATTACGACGGCAAGGCCGACAACCTGCCGTCCCAACGCCATTACCATGGCGACCGGCTGGCGTGGAATGCGGCCATCGACAACCGTAATCGCCGCCAGGACGAGTACAACCGTATGCCCTGACCGGCCCGACACCAGGAGAATTCGATGCATGCAAACCGAACCTGGCGGCACTGGCGCGCCGCACTCCTGCTGTGCCTGCTGCTGCCCTTGTGCGTGGCGGGCCGCGCCGCGGTGCCGCATGACAAGGCAGTGCCGGCCTATGCCGAGGAGCAGACCATCCTGCAGTTCGAGAAAGACACGCCCGAGCCCGGCCTGGGTTCGACCGACTCGGGCCGCCGCCATATCGACCGCCATTACGTGAAGCCGTTCGGACTGCAGCCGGAGATGGACGTGCTGCTGCAGCGCGGCGGCAACACCTGGCGCACCCTGCGCAACGGCCCAATTGCCACCATCGCCGGCACGATCCTGCTGGCGGTGCCGCTGCTGATCTTCGGCTTCTACCGCGCAGTGGGCCCGGCGCGGCTCGACCGCCCGGAAACCGGGCGCAGGATACAGCGCTTCTCGGGCTGGGACCGGCTCGTCCATTGGGCCACCGCCTTCAGCTTCCTGGCGCTGGCGCTGACCGGGCTGATCATCATGTATGGCAAGCAGCTGCTGCTGCCGCTGATGGGGCATGACGTTTTCTCGTGGCTGGCGGTGATCTCCAAGTACGTGCACAACTTCGTCGGCCCCTTGTTCATCGCCTGCTCGGTGCTGATGTTCTTCACTTTCCTGCGCGAGAACCTGTTCCGGCGCTGGGACTGGAACTGGATCAGGAAAGGCGGCGGCCTGGTCAGCCACAAGCATGTGCCGGCCGGCTATTTCAATGCCGGCGAGAAGGTGTGGTTCTGGGGCGGCGTCGCGTTCCTGGGCCTCATCGTCTCGGTCTCCGGGCTGGTGCTGGACTTCGTCAATTTCCGCCAGACCCGCTATGTGCTGCAATGGGCGCACTACCTGCACCTGACCGGCGCGGTCCTCTACATGGCCGCCACCATGGGCCATATCTTCATCGGCACCTGGGGCACGCCGGGGGCGTACCAGGCAATGCGGCATGGCACCGTGGACGAAGCATGGGCCGAGGCGCACCATGCGCTGTGGTACGAGGACGTCAAGGCCGGCCGGGTGACAGCGCCGCGCGCGCGCCCTGACGCCGTCGCGGTGGCGCCGCCGGCCCAGCCGCGAAGGGGGAATGATTATGCGTAGCCACCCCGCTCTGCTCGGCGGCAGCTGCGCCCTTGCCGTTTTCCTGCTGATGGGCGGCTGCACCGAGCAGCACGGCAACGCGCCCGCCAGCGTCCTGCAGACGAAGTTCCCGGGCCAGCTTGCGGCCGGCGGCATGGGCAGCGGCGAAGTCATGCAGCGCACCGACAACACGGCCATCAAGAGCTCGATGCCGAGCGGCACGCCGGGCATACCGGAGGGGGCCGGCGGCACCACCAGCGGACCGGGCATGGGCGGCACGACGCCGAACGCAGCGGTCGCGGGCCAGGCGCCAGAGGGCAAGATGCAGGGCGAAGTACCGGTAGGCGGCGACCCGGCGCGCGCCGCTGCGGCGAATACGCCCGCGACCCGGCCTGCAGGCGAAAGCGCCGCCGCCAATCCGGCCACCGAGGCCCCTGCGCAAACGGACGCACAGCGCAAGGCTGCTCAGGCGCAAAAGGAAAAAGAGGAACTGGCTGCCTCGATGGACGACGTTGCCCGCCGCTGGCGCGCCGAGGCCGCGAAGAACAGCTGGCCGACCCATCCGCCGACCCCGGTTGCGGCGGTGGCCGGCATCGCCGCGTCGAATGCGCAGGAGCAGACCCGCAGCGCCACCCCGCCGCCGGTGCGCAGCGAAAAGCAGGGCGACGCCGCCCCCAGCGAGGACGTGAAGAAGCCGAAGGCGCCGGGCGCGAAGTGATACGGGGGATCCTGCAATGTTGATGGCAGCGCTGCCGATCGCGGTGTTGATGAAGCGCCAGCCCCTGGTGAGCCGGTGGAGCGAGCCGGGCTGGATACCGGTCATGGTCCAGGTGGACTGCGCCGGCCGCGACGCTTGGGCAATGTTGCGGCTGCTGGATGCGGACACCTGCCTCTCGTCCGGCGTGTCGCTGCAGCTCTACCCGGACGAGAACGACGGTTATTTCGAGAACTGGGTCGCGCCCGAGCCCAAGGTGTTCATACGATGGCGCCTGGAACAAGATTGTCCCGCTCTGGTCGACGCTTCGGTCAGCTATGGCGAGGGAACACGCATGCTCGACTCGGGCGACCGGGCCGATGGCATCGCCATGCCGGCCGACGTGCATGCGTGGCTGGGCGTGTACCTGCGGCGGCACTATGAACCGCCGGCGCGCGGGCGGCGCGGGCACGGCTAGGCCTGTAAGCGAAGTTGCTTGCTGCGCGCAGCGACAGTTGCGGTTGCTTGTAGCTCCGCGCAGCGACAGTTGCCGTTGCTTCTAGCTCCGCGCAGCGACAGTTGCAGTTGCCGTTGCCGTTGCCGTTGCCGTTGCCGTTGCCGTTGCTTTTGACGCGGT
>CAUQYP010000083.1:0-16956 GCA_963522035.1 uncultured Noviherbaspirillum sp.
GTGGTACACCATCGGCCAGGACACCGTGGACGCGGTGCGCGCCACCCGCGCGGCCGGCCGCAACGTGGTCGCGGTCGGCACCACCAGCCTGCGCGCGCTGGAGTCGGCGTCGCAGGACGGCGAACTGGCGGCCGGCAGCGCCGACACCCGGCTCTTCATCACGCCCGGCTACACCTTTCGCACCGTCACCCGCCTGATCACGAATTTCCACCTGCCCAAGTCGACGCTGCTGATGCTGGTCTCCGCCTTCGCCGGCTACGACACGATGCGCGCGGCATACCGTCACGCGATCGAACAGCGCTACCGATTTTTCAGCTATGGCGACGCCATGCTTTTGACCTGTACAAGCCATGCTTAACTTCAAACTCAAAAAAACCGACGGCAACGCCCGCCGCGGCAGCATTACGCTGAACCACGGCGAAGTCGAAACGCCGATCTTCATGCCGGTCGGCACCTACGGCACCGTCAAGGCGATGTCGCCGCTGGAGCTGAAGGAAATCGGCGCCCAGATCATCCTCGGCAATACCTTCCACCTGTGGCTGCGGCCGGGCACCGGCACCTTCGACCGCTTCGGCGGCCTGCACCGCTTCATGGCCTGGGACAAGCCCATCCTGACCGACTCCGGCGGCTTCCAGGTGTTTTCGCTGGGCGCGATGCGCAAGATCACCGAGGAGGGCGTGAAGTTCGCGTCCCCCATCAACGGCGACAAGCTGTTCCTGTCGCCGGAAATCTCGATGCAGATCCAGCGCTCGCTCAATTCCGACATCGTGATGCAGTTCGACGAATGCACGCCGTACGAGATCGACGGCCGCGCCGCCACCAGCGAAGAGGCGGCGCAGTCCATGCGCATGTCGCTGCGCTGGGCGCGCCGCTCGCGCAACGAGTTCGACAGCCTGGAAAACCCGAACGCGCTGTTCGGCATCGTCCAGGGCGGCATGTACGAAGACCTGCGCGACGAGTCGCTGGCGGGCCTGAACGACATCGGCTTCGACGGCATCGCCATCGGCGGCCTGTCGGTGGGCGAGCCGAAGGAGGACATGATGCGGGTGTTGCAGCACATCGGCCCGCGCCTGCCTGCCGACAAGCCGCATTACCTGATGGGCGTAGGCACGCCCGAGGACCTGGTCGAGGGCGTCAACAACGGCGTCGACATGTTCGACTGCGTGATGCCGACGCGCAACGCCCGCAACGGCTGGCTGTTCACCCGCTTCGGCGACATCAAGATCAAGAATGCGCGCTACAAGGACGAGGACGGGCCGCTGGATGAAAGCTGCGGCTGCTATGCCTGCCGCAATTTCTCGCGCGCCTACCTGCATCACCTGCACCGCGCCGGCGAGATCCTGGGCGCGCGGCTCAACACCGTGCACAACCTGTATTACTACCTCGACCTGATGCGCCAGGCGCGCGACGCCATCGACGCCGGGGAATTCCAGGCGTTCCGGGTAAGGTTCCACGCCGACCGGGCGCGCGGCGCGTAGGGCCAGGGTGCTCGGCGCGCTTCGCTTTCACACCCCGCAAATCGTCCTGACTGGTTAAGGAAAAGCCGAAATTCAACGCCGGCTTGTACTGCGCGGGAAACCTTGCCGGCGGTGCTAAAATGCCGGGTCTTTTAAAACTACAAGGTGGAGTGGTACAAATGTTCATATCGAATGCATACGCCCAGGCGGCGGCCGGTGCGGGCGGGCTCGAAAGCAGCCTGACCAGTTTCCTCCCCATCATCCTGATGTTCGTGGTGCTGTATTTCCTGATGATCCGCCCGCAGATGAAGCGCCAGAAGGAACAGAAGTCCATGATGGAAGCGCTGGCCAAGGGCGACGAGGTCGTGACGGTCGGCGGCATGCTGGGCCGGATCACCAAGGTGGCGGACGGCTATGTCACGCTGGAAATCGCCACCGGCACCGAAGTCGTCGTGCAGAAAGTGGCCGTCGCCACGCTGCTTCCAAAAGGCACCATCAAGGCGCTGTAATCACCGGCGTAGCGGGGCGCGGCCTGCGCCCTGCAGCGGCATCTCCGCCGCAGCAAGCCCTACCTGAACGCTCCATGCCATGAACCGCTATCCCGTCTGGAAATACATCGTCATCGTCGCTGCGCTGCTGTTCGGCGTGATCTATACCTTGCCCAATTTTTTCGGCGAATCGCCGGCGCTGCAGATCAGCAGCGCCAAGGCGACCGTCAAGGTCGACAACAGCGTGACCGGGCTGGTGGAAGGCGCGCTGCAGAAGGCGGGCCTGCCGGCACAGGGCATCGTCTATGAAACCATCGGTAACCTCGGTTCGGTGCGCGTGCGCTTCGCCGACACCGATACCCAGTTCAAGGCCAAGGGACTGCTGGAAAAGGAACTCAACAGCGATCCGACCGACCCGACCTACCTGGTTGCGTTCAACCTGCTGCCCAACACGCCGCGCTGGCTGCAAAGCCTGCACGCGTTTCCGATGTACCTGGGCCTGGACCTGCGGGGCGGCGTCCACTTTCTGATGCAGGTCGACACCAAGGCGGTGATGAACAAGCGCCTGCAAGGCTTGCAGACCAGTGTGCGCAGCATCCTGGTCGACAAGAAAGTGCGCTATGCCGGCATCAACCGCCGCGGCGACGCGGTGGAAGTGCGTTTCCGCGACGAGGCGACACGCAACACCGCGCGCGAGGCGCTGGCCTCGCAGCTGCCCGAACTGGTGCTGGCCGACGAAGGCAGCGGCGCCGAGTTGTCGCTGGTCGGCACAATGCGGCCGGAAGCCCTGAAGAGCACGGTGGAAGACGCGGTGCAGCAGAACATCAGCACGCTGTCCAAGCGCGTTAACGAGCTGGGCGTGGCCGAGCCGCTGATCCAGCGCCAGGGCGCCGACCGCATCGTGGTCCAACTGCCCGGCGTGCAGGACGTGGCGCGCGCCAAGGACATCATCGGCCGCACCGCCACGCTGGAAGTGCGGCTGGTCGACGAGTCGGTCTCGCGCGGCACCGAGGAAACCGCCGCCATTCCGTTCGGCTCCGAACTGTTCAAGGTCGGCCGCGGCGCGCCGGTGGTGCTGTTCAAGGAACCCATCATCACCGGCGACTACATCTCCAACGCCACCGCCAGCTTCGACCAGAACCAGCAGCCCGCGGTCGGCGTGGACCTTAACGGCGACGGCGGCCGGCGCATGCGCGAAGGCACCCGCAACAAGATCGGCAAGCTGATGGCCATCGTGCTGTTCGAGAAGAACAAGGGCGAGGTGCTGACCGTGGCCACCATCCGCGACGAGCTCGGCGCACGCTTCCAGATCACCGGCATGGGTTCGGCCGAAGCGTCGACCGAACTGGCGCTGCTGCTGCGCGCCGGCTCGCTGGCCGCGCCGATGGAAATCATCGAGGAACGCACCATCGGCCCGCAACTGGGCGCGGAAAACATTACCAAGGGCTTCAACTCGACCTTGTACGGCTTTGCCGCGATTGCCGTTTTCATGGTGATCTACTACATGCTGTTCGGGTTCTTCAGCGTCTTTGCGCTGGCGGTCAACCTGCTGCTGCTGATCTCGCTGCTTTCGCTGATGCAGGCTACGCTGACCCTGCCCGGCATCGCCGCCATCGCGTTCACGCTGGGCATGGCGATCGACGCCAACGTGCTGATCAACGAGCGCATCCGCGAGGAACTGCGCAACGGCAGCTCGCCGCAGGCGGCCATTGCGACCGGTTTCGACCGGGCTTGGGCCACGATTCTCGACTCCAACGTCACCACCCTGATCGCCGGCCTGGCGCTGCTGATCTTCGGCTCCGGCCCGATCCGCGGCTTCGCGGTGGTGCATTGCCTGGGTATCGCGACCTCGATCTTCTCGTCGGTGTTCATTTCGCGCGGCGTGGCCAACCTCTGGTACGGACGGCGCAAGAAGCTCACCAGCATTTCGATCGGCCAGATCTGGAAGCCGGGCACCTGATGCCTGTCCTGAACTCCGCCGGCATCCACATCGACATCAGAGGTTAGCAATGGAACTGTTCCGCATCAAAAAAGATATCCCGTTCATGCGCCACGCGTTGATCTTCAACGTGATCTCGGCGCTGACCTTCGTCGCCGCGGTGTTTTTCCTGTTTCACAAGGGACTGCACCTGTCGATCGAATTCACCGGCGGCACCGTGATGGAGGTGGCCTACCCGAAGAGCGCCAATATCGAGTCCATCCGCACGTCGGTGGTCGGCATGGGCTTCACCGACAGCCAGGTGCAGAGCTTCGGCACCGCACAGGACGTGCTGATCCGCCTGCCGACGCAGAAGGGCCTGAACTCGACCCAGGTCAGCGAGAAGGTGCTTAGCGGCCTGAAGGCGCAGGATCCCACGGTGGAACTGCGGCGCGTCGAGTTCGTCGGCCCACAGGTGGGCGAGGAACTGACGCACGACGGCCTGATGGCGCTGGGCATGGTGGTGCTGGGCATCATGATCTACCTGGCCATACGCTTCGAGTGGAAGTTCGCGGTGGCGGCCATCTTCGCCAACCTGCATGACATCGTGATCATCCTGGGCTTCTTCGCTTTTTTCCAGTGGGAGTTTTCGCTGACGGTGCTGGCGGCGGTTCTGGCCGTGCTGGGTTACTCGGTCAACGAGTCGGTGGTCGTGTTCGACCGCGTGCGCGAAACTTTCCGCGACCGCCGCTACGGCAAGCTCAGCACTGCCGACGTGATGAACCATGCAATCACCAGCACCATTTCCCGCACCATCATCACCCACGGCTCGACCGAAGTGATGGTGCTGTCGATGCTGCTGTTCGGCGGACCGACGCTACATTATTTTGCGGTGGCGCTGACCATCGGCATCCTGTTCGGTATCTATTCCTCGGTGTTCGTCGCTGCCGCGATTGCCATGTGGCTGGGCGTCAAGCGCGAGGACATGCTGAAGCCTGCGAAGGAAAAAGACACCACCGGCGGCGCCGTGGTCTGACTGTTTTGCCGCGGGCCGCAACGGCCCGCGGTTTAGCCTGCCGCAAAAGCAGGTTTGTATTAGTCCCTTTGTCGTGAATCTTTCCCATGATTGTGTCACCAAGGCCGGCCTGCGCCCGGTTGCGGCCAGGTTCGATCAATTATGGCAAGGATGAATCCGTATGGCTAACAGAGTGCATGACCGTTCGCGCAGTGGTATTGACGTTTCAGGGGGCGAAGACTCGGAAGAGAAAGAAAAGAAACCGGTTCGTCAATCGTCGGAAAAATCGGTGCAGGAGGTCAGCACCAGCTGGAATGGCAGCGATTCCGATTCGGAGCCGGAAAACGAAACAGTGCAAACGTCGGGCACTGTCCGAATCCGGAGAGTGTCCACCCGGGCACTAGACCAGGCGCATCAGGCACTCCAGCAATTGTTCGGCCCTGCCACAACCGCTGCCACGACGTCGGCTGCTACTACTGCCACATCTACGACCACTTCCACCACTGCCGGGCCGCCCACCGCGCCGCCGGCGCAAGGCGATGCGCAGCAGCGCAAGGAAAATACGCCGCAGCCGAAGCGGCATGCGATGCCGGATGGCAGCATTAAGACAGGCAAGCGTAAAACGTCGTTATCGCCGACCCGGCCACGCTTCGTTGGCGACAAGCCCAAAGTCCTGGAATCGTTCACCGGCAGTCCTCCTTCCAGTCCGCAGCGACCCCGCGCCCCGAGCAGCGTCCAGCCGGCGCAAGTCCCGGTTCCTGCGCGCCCTGGGCCGGCTGCGCCGGTTGACGCCGTCGATCGCAACATCGCGACCGCACTGGCGGTGGCAAGGAAAGTCGCGACCAGGAAAGGCGCCGGTGCCCGCTTGAAGGAATTCATGTCGGGACTGTCGTTGGCAAGCGCCATTTCGCCAGGCGCGCGCGGCAAGGTGGTCCTCGCTCTCGCCAGGTCCCTGCCCAGCGTTCCGGAGGACGCGAGGGGCATATGCATAGCCGAACTCAGGGAACTGTCCGGCGACATGCCAGCAGAGTTTCGCCGGGAACTGCTGCAGCTTCTGCTGCAGCAGTTCACCAGCAACCGTGACAGCAGCACGGAAGATTCGTCGGAAACGGACGCCGCAGTCGACGCAGAGCAGTTTGCGAAAGCCCATGAAATACTCGAGTTGCGTTGTGCTGCGATCGGCAAACTGATGAAAGGGGAGATGAGCGATGACGCGCTTTCAAAACTGGCGCTGAAAATCGGGACAGTCGATTCTGCACATGTTGTTCGTGCCTCGATTCGCGCTGTCATCATCGGGCTCGAAGCCATCGATGCGAGGTGCCAGGACAAGGTAGTTGCCCTTTTCGACGATGCCAGTATTCCTTTTGAAGAAGTATTGGGAGCACTGCTCGACTCTCCCCATGGCAGGACGATCGGCAACCTGGCAAAAAATTCCGGCCATTCCCTGTCGGCGCTCTACTTCGGCACGTTGACGGGAAACCGTGCAGCCATGCAGAAGCTGCTGCTTATCCTCGGCAACACCTTGCTGCCCGCCTCCCTGCATCTCTACCTGGCCGAGAAGATCGGCGCGCATCGCAGGACGGCCGCTCCGGCGCCAACGATCGCCACGGCCAGCCGCACTATCCTCCTGGAAATCGTCTCGCTGTCGGCGATGTCGGAAGCACAGCGATGCCTGTTGATGCAGGCGCTGTCTGCAATCGATGAAAACAAGCTCCACGTGGCCTTGAAAGGTGGCGAACTCAATGACGCCAATGACTATTGGGCCTATGCGCATGAACTGATCGCCAATGTCGTCGATGCCGGCAGCTGCCTTGACATTGGCAGGGACGACAACCCAGATCCGTGCTTTGCCAGCTTTGCGCTGCGTGCCCGGAAGCTGATGAAGGACGACATGGTAAAAATGATCCTGGACCAGGGTAAATGCACCTGGGATGCGCCTCGCCTGCGCAGGCTGATGCTTGGAAGTGACGACGTCAAGGCCATCAAGAAGGCGGTCTTCGAAGTGCTTTGCTCCAACCTCCCATTCGCCGAAAAACTGGGCTTGCTGAAAGCGCAGGCAGATCCGCTGGGGGAGAGCATCGAAGCCGAAAGCATACAGGCCAGGTACGAGGAAGCAGTCAGGTATTACAAGAAAAAATACCTGATCGTCAACCTCGACAAGGATCTCGCCTATGCAGTCGTCAAGGACAACCAGAAAAAACGTGACGAGGCATACGAAACCCTGACCAGGGACCTGGACACGGTTGCGCTGGATGACATCAGGATTGCCGGACATAACGCGATGCTTGCCGCGCAACGCAGCCGGCTGCCGGCAATGCATGTCACCGCCACAATGGAAAAAAAATCCGGGATCGTTCGCGGTTATATGGAAACGGTGCTCGGCTTCGCCGACAAATTGAAGGAAGAGGAGATTGCGGCATGCCTCGAGCTTTCCCACAATGGCATGTCCTTGTTCTATCACGCCATGATGAACGCCCCGGAGGCTGTCGTCGAAGCCTGCATACCCGTCATCCTGGACTCGGAACTGTCGTTGAAGACCAAAATTCCATTACTCGAAGCGCGCAGGCAAGCCGACAGGCTCGGCGCCTTCTACATGGCAATGTCCATGGGATTAACGAACAGCGCGATTAAATTCGTGGAAGGTGTGTTGCAAAACGAAACCATCACCGACGACACCAAATTGCAGCTGCTCCAATGTGCCAAACCGGCCCACGCCAAGAAGACCGGTTCCGACCGTGCTGCAACCAGGTTAAGCAAGGCGTTGAAGGAGGCTGCCACCACCGCGCGCGCCGAGGCTGGACGCAGGAAGCATGAGCGCCTCGAAAGCGAGTTCTGCTACAAAGTCGAGCGCTCGACGCTCAAGCTCCAGCAAAAGACACTATTGCAGACCACCTGAGCTTGCCGGGCTGGAGCGGATTCGGCCTGCGCGGCTCGAAACCGCAGCCTGACCAGCCGCCGTGCCCGTGCAAACCGTTCAGATGTCCCGCGCCAGCGTCTCGGCAATGCCGATGTAGTTGGCCGGCGTCAGCGCCAGCAGCTGGTCCCTGGCCGACTGCGGTATGGCCAGTCCCTGCACGAAGGTCTGCATCGCTTCCCTTGAAATGCCCTTGCCGCGGGTCAGCTCCTTCAACTGTTCATACGGGTTTTCCACGCCGTAGCGGCGCATGACGGTCTGCACCGGTTCGGCCAGCACTTCCCAGGTGGCGTCGAGGTCCTCGGCCAGGCGTGCCGGGTTGACTTCCAGCTTGTTCAGGCCGCGCAGGCAGCTGTCGTAGGCCAGCAGCGCATACCCCAGGCCGACGCCGATATTGCGCAGCACGGTGGAGTCGGTCAGGTCGCGCTGCCAGCGCGACACCGGCAGCTTTTCCGCCATGTGCTTGAGCACGGCATTGGCCATGCCGAGGTTGCCTTCGGAGTTCTCGAAATCGATCGGGTTGACCTTGTGCGGCATGGTCGACGATCCGATTTCGCCGGCCTTGGTGCGCTGCTTGAAATAGCCGAGCGAGATATAGCCCCAGATGTCGCGGTTCAGGTCCAGCAGGATGGTGTTGGCGCGGGCCACCGCGTCGAACAGCTCGGCCATGTAGTCATGCGGCTCGATCTGTATGGTGTACGGATTGAAGGTCAAACCCAGGCGTTCCTCGATCACCTTCTTCGAGAACGCCGCCCAATCGATTTCCGGATAGGCCGACAGGTGCGCGTTGTAGTTGCCGACCGCGCCATTCATCTTGGCCAGGATCTCGACCGCCGCGATGCGCTCCGCCGCCCGGCGCAGGCGCGCGACGACGTTGGCGATTTCCTTGCCCAGCGTGGTCGGGCTCGCGGGCTGGCCGTGCGTGCGCGACATCATCGGCACGGCTGCATGCTCGTGCGCGAGCCCGGCCAGCCGGTCGATCACGGCCTGCAGCGCCGGCAGCAGGACGGTGTCGCGCGCAGCCTTGAGCATCATGCCGTGCGAGGTATTGTTGATGTCTTCCGAGGTGCAGGCAAAGTGGATGAACTCGCTGGCGGCCATGAGTTCCGGCACGTCCTTGACCTGTTCCTTCAGCCAGTATTCGACCGCTTTCACGTCGTGGTTGGTGACGGCCTCGATTTCCTTGATGCGTTCGGCGTCAGCCTCGGTGAAATCGGCCGCGATGCGGTCGAGCAGGGCGCCGGCATCCTTGGAAAACGGCTTGATCTCGTCCAGGCCGGCAGCCGCCAGCGCCTGCAGCCAGGCAATTTCCACTTTGACCCGGTGATGCATGAAGCCGGCTTCAGACAGGATCGGACGCAGTTTGTCGGTCTTCGCGGCATAGCGGCCGTCGAGAGGGGAAAGGGCGGTCAGGGATGAAAGGGACATGGCGGCGAGGAATAAGGATGAAAATGCGCTACGGGGACCGGGAGGCCGTGGCCGGCCGGCGATGGCGGAAAAAGGCGTCATTTTACCATTGGCAGAAATACGCAATTTCCTTGTTCCTGCATGCAATGGCGTGGCTTTTGGGGATTAAGGCTAAAATTCCGGGTGCTATAATCGGCCCGACCTATTCTGAAGATTGTCTATGAAACTACTCGGTTCCCTTGCCAGCCCTTATGTGCGTAAAGTGCGCATCGTGATGGCGGAAAAGAAGCTCGACTACGCGCTGGTGCTCGATAACGTCTGGGCGCCGGAAACGACGGTGCCGCAGTCGAACCCGCTAGGCAAGGTGCCGTGCCTGATCATGGAAGATGGCGCCGCGATGTTCGACTCGCGCGTCATCGTCGAATATCTGGACACGCTGACCCCGGTGGGCAAGCTGATTCCGGCGCAAAGCCGCGAACGCGCCGCCGTCAAATGCTGGGAAGCGCTGGCCGACGGCATCGTGGACGCCGCGATCCTGGTGAGGCTGGAACGGACGTTCCGGCCGCCTGACCAGCAGAGCCAGCTCTGGATAGACCGGCAGCTAAGCAAGGTCCATGCAGGCCTGAAAACCATGTCGGCCGACCTGGGCGAAACGCCTTACTGCGCGGGCAACCAGTTTACGCTGGCCGATGTCGCCACCGGCTGCGCGCTGGGCTGGCTGGCATTTCGTTTCCCCGACATCGCCTGGCGCGACGATTATCCCAACCTGGCGAAGCTGTTCGACAAGGTGTCCGAACGGCCGTCGTTCAAGGACACGGTGCCGGTTTAAGCGCCGGACGTACCTCCATTAAAAAAGGCGCCGCGGCGCCTTTTTTAATGGAGGAAGAATTAAAACGTCATGCCTCGTCGTCCAGCTGCGACTGCAGGTAATTCTGGATGCCGATCTTGGCGATCAGGTCGAGCTGCGTTTCCAGCCAGTCGATGTGTTCCTCGGTGTCTTCCAGGATGGCCAGCAGGATGTCGCGCGACACGTAGTCGCCCAGCGCTTCGGCAGCGGCGATGCCTTCCTTCACGGTCTTTTGCGAGATCTGTTCGAGCTGCAGGTCGCAGCCCAGCATTTCCTCGGTATTCTCGCCGATCATCAGCTTGTGCAGCGCCTGCAGGTTGGGCAGGCCTTCCAGCATCAGGATGCGGTTGATCAGCTTGTCCGCATGCTTCATCTCGCCGATGGATTCCTCGTACTCCTTCTTGGCGATACGCTCGAAACCCCAGTGCTTGTACATGCGCGCATGCAGGAAGTACTGGTTGATTGCGCTCAGTTCATTGGTCAGCTGCGCATTGAGCAGCCGGATGATGTTGGCGTCGCCTTTCATTGAACCCTCTGAAGTTGTATGGATGAAACGCCGGATTGGCCGGCGTGCAGGATCTGGCAATCAGTTCAACACAGTGTGCCAGCATGATAACCGATCGCCCTGTCAGGTATCGGCCCACATCCGCAGAAGGTTGTGATAACACCCGGTCAGCTTCACTACCGGCGGCGTGTCGCCGTCGGTGCCGCGCAGGGTCAGGATGGACATGTCGAGGTCGAACAGCAGCCGGCGCTGCGCATCGTCGCGCACCATGCTTTCCACCCAGAAGAACGACGCCAGGCGGCAGCCCCGGGTGACCGGTTCGACGCGGTGCACGCTGGAGGCCGGATACAGGATCAGGTCGCCGGCGGCCAGCTTGACCGACTGGCTGCCGAAGGTGTCCTCGATCACCAGCTCGCCGCCGTCGTATTCCGCCGGCTCGGAGAGGAATAGCGTGGCCGACAGGTCGGTGCGGACCCAGGCGCCGGTGATCGGGGAAGTACGCACCGAATTGTCGATATGGTTGCCAAAGGCGTTCGACGCGCCGTCGTAGCGGTTGAACAGCGGCGGATAGGTTTTCCGGGGCAGCGCGCCGGTGATGAACAGCGCGCTGCGGCCCAGCGCGTCGAGCACGATGGCGCGCGCCGCCCGCGAGGCTTCCGCATCTTCCGGCAGCTGCCGGTTGTTCTTGACCTGTTCCGACTGGGTGCCGGCAGTGATCTTGCCGTTCGCCCAGTCGGCGCCCTCCACGATGGCGCGGCAGCGTGCCAGTTCGGCAGGCGACAGCACTTCAGGCACGCGCAGCAACATGGCGGGTCTCTCCGGTCAGAACTTGGTGGACAGCGTCAGCTGCGCAACGCGGTCGGTGCCGGGAATGATGTGGCCGGAATAGACCCCTTCATAGTAGCGGCGGTTGAACAGGTTGAAGACGTTGAGCTTGAGCGCCCAGTTGTCGAGCTGGTACTCGGCCATTGCGTCCCAGCGCACGTAAGCCGGCGCTTCGTTCGCATTGTTGCCGTCGCCATAACGCTTGCCGACCGCTTCGACGCCGCCGCCCAGCTTGAAGCGTTCGCTCACCCGGTAAGTGCTCCAGATATTGGCTGTGTAGTTCGGCGTGTTGACCGGCCGCTTGCCCAGCGTGTTCTGCTGGCTGCCGGTGGCGGCGTCGATCTTGGCGCGCATCAGCGCCATGCCGCCGAACAGTTCCCAGTTGGGCGTGACGCGGCCGGCGACCTCGAACTCGATGCCGTCGGTATGGCGCTTGCCGCTCAGCAGGTTCTGTTCGACGCTGACGGCCAGGTCGGTATTGCGCTCATTGGTTTTCTCGGAGCGGAACAACGCGGTACGGAACATCACGTTGCCGTCCAGCAGGTCCCACTTGGCGCCGATCTCGATATTGCGGTTCTTCTCCGGCGGCGTGTTGGTCGAGCGGTCGTCCAGCGCATACAGCTCGCCAGACGGGTTGAACGACGTGCCGTACGACGCGTAGTAGGACGCGGTGTCGGTCGGCTGGAAGATCACGCCGGTGCGGTAGCTCCATTGCTTGTCTTCACGCGACAGCGGGCCGGCCGGCGCGGTGCGTTCATAGTCTGCCGAGAAATTATCGTGGCGCGCGCCGACCAGCACTTTCCACTGCTTGGTCAGGCTGACCATGTCCTGCGCATAGATGCCGACCGTGTCGGCCTCGTAGCTGACCGGGTTGATGCGCGCCCTGTTGCCATAGCCCGCAGCCAGTACCGGATAGGAATTGACATTGCCCACCGTGGTGGCGGGGTTGCCCGGCGTCGTGTTGTAGTTCCAGCGGTTCGCTTCCTCGCGCACCAGTTCGACGCCGGCCAGCACTTCATGCTGCATGCCGCCGAGGTTGAGCTTGGTGTTGAAGTCGGTCTGGCTGGTCAGCGTGTGCTCGACGCCGCCGCGGCGCTGCGCCTGGCGGTTGATGCCGGTGGCGTCGGTAATGAACGTGGTGTTGGCGGCCAGGCGCGGCGCGATCGCCCACAGGTCGCGGTCGTAGTCGGCCTTGCGCAGCACGGTGCGCAGCGTGGTGTCGTTGCTGAAGCGATGGATCCAGCTCGCCGTCGCCATGTCGGTGTCTTCGCGCTGGTAGTCGACGTTGGGCAGGCCGTAGAAGGTGTCGATCGGCACATTCAGCGGCTTGCCGCGGAAGTAGGGCACGCCGAAATCGGGCGTGTTGTCGCCCTTGAGCTTGTAGTAGGACAGGTTGAATTCATCCTTGGTGCCGATGCCCCAGCTGAACGACGGCGCCACGCCCCAGCGCTCGCTCTGCACGCCGTTGCGGAAGCTGTCGGTGTCGGTCTTCATCACGTTCAGGCGGACGGCGGCGTTTTCGCCGACCACCCGGTTCAGGTCGGCGGTGCCGCGCTTGTAGGCGTCGCTGCCCAGCGTCAGCGCCGCCTCGTTGAGATTCGACAGGAAAGGCCGCTTGCTGACCTGATTGACCACGCCGCCAGTCGAACCGCGGCCGAACAGCATGGAGGCCGAGCCGCGCAGCACATCCACCTGCTCGACGTTGAACACTTCGCGGTTGTACTGGGCGATGTCGCGTATGCCGTCGAGGTACAGGTCGCCCACCAGCGAATAGCCGCGCAGCGTGATGTTGTCGCCGATGCGGCCGCCTTCGCCGGCGTTGAAGGTCAGGCCGGCGACGTTGCGCAGCGCTTCCTTGAGGGTGTCCGCGCCGCGGTCCTGGATCAGCTGCTCGGTCACCACTGTCACCGACTGCGGCACGTCGCGCAGCAGTTGCGGCGACTTGCCCACCGTGGTCCTGACGCCCTGGTAGCCCACGTTTTCCTCGCGCTGGGCATTGACATTGATGGCTGGCAGCGCTGTCGCCTCGGCCTGCGTTGCCGGCTGGGTCGCCTGCTGCGCCTGGGCCGCGCCGGACAGCGCGACGGCGGCCATCATGGCGCCGAGCGGCAGCAGGGCGGGACGGCGGTTCGATGCGGAAGCGCTCAGCTCGGGATGACCGATACCGAGGGCAAGGGGCTGCAGGGCAGGGCGAGGCGGCATGCTGGTGTTCTCCTGGATAGCTCGGACGCGGGGCGTCCCGGGCATGAAAGGTCTGGCTGGCTATCCACGGCGGGAAATTGCTGGCTG
This sequence comes from uncultured Noviherbaspirillum sp., assembly GCA_963522035.1. Classification (GTDB taxonomy): domain Bacteria; phylum Pseudomonadota; class Gammaproteobacteria; order Burkholderiales; family Burkholderiaceae_D; genus Noviherbaspirillum_A. Next base: position 13,666 of record CAUQYP010000083.1, read on the forward strand.
AGTTTATGGTGCGCGGTCGGGTACGACAGCGGCATTAATGATAACCATTCTCATTTGCATTCGCAACAAGCAGGTGACTTTTAACAAGGCCGATGCAGTTATTGCGCGACAGGGATGCGCTGCACCTGCCACGTATCGACTGCTGAATCACTTCCTGCATTGGCGAATGTCAACTGCAATATCTGACAGGTTTCAACATTGCTGCGGGTTTTTATACTGCGACACGTCACGCCAAGTCGCATTCACCCTCGTATCCAGATTCACATTTGCATCCACATCCACATCCACATCCAGATTCAGTCATCTGTCCGGTCCAGGGAGTGCCATCCATGTCGATCCATCATGCAAACCGCCGTCGCGGCCAGGGTATGACCGAGTACATCATCATCGTCGCGCTGATCGCCGTCGCCGCCATCGGCGTCTACCAGTTCTTCGGGCAGACCATACGCAGCCAGATGTCGGCCATCGCGAACGAAGTGGGCGGCAAGTCCGGCAAGACTGCCATGGAGGCCGCCGGCACCGCCGCCGCCAAGACCGATAGCGAGCAGAAGGCAAAGGGTCTTGCCGCCTATGCCGACGGCGCCGACAACGCCAAGTAGAGCCAGATGCCCGCCTGGCGCCAGCCGTCCCCGCTTCCCGTCAGGACTTGCCTGCGACGGCAGCGCGGGCAGGCGCTGGTGTTTGGCATTTTCCTGCTCATGGCCGGGCTGGCCGGCGTGTACTTCCTGTTCAATACCGGCCAGATGACGGCCGAGAAGACCCGCCTGGTCACTACTGCCGACGCGGTGGCGCATGGTGCCGGCCTGATGCAGGCAAGGGCGCTGAACTTCGACGCCTACGCCAACCGCGCGCTGGTCGCCAACGAAGTGCTGGTCGCACAAATGGTCAGCCTGTCCTCGTGGGCGCAATACGCGCAGACGCATGCGGACAACCTGGTGTGGCAATTCCCCGAGTGCGCCGAACCCTATGGCTACGGCGCCGCGTTCGGTGCGTTATTCCGCTACGGCCTGGTGTACGCGATGCTGTGCTATGCGACGGTGCAGTATGCCGCCGAGTACATCTCGCAAATCGCCAGCGAGGTGCCCAAGGTGGCCGAGAAGGTCGTCGCCGCGGCCGAGGTCAACAAGAGTGCAATCATGTTGGCGCAAAAAGCACTCCACGCTCCTGGCGCCTTGCAAAAGGCGCGCGCAGATGTGATGCAGCAGATCGCCGACGCCAATTATCGCGGCGACGGCAGCGTCACGGCCAGCGCGCAATTCGAAAGCGTCCCCTGGCCCGCGTTTACCCACCTCTACCAGGGCGGCGCGCGGACGCGCTTCGCGGAAGTGACACGGGCCGCCGCCAATACCGACGCCTTCGTCCGGCAGCGCAACTGGACTGCCGTGGCGGTGCTGCCGCCGTTCTGGGAATGGACTTGTGCGGTGGCCGGGCGCAGGAACTCGGTCAAGCGGCGCGGCGGCACCGAACTCGTCAATTACGACGAGTGGAAAGCCGAGGACACCGAGTCCTACTGGGAAGTCCACAACGTCGGCCGCCTGTTTCCACGCTGCGGCAGGAGCGAACAGCCTGTTGCCTACGGCGAGCAGCAGGCACACCCGGAAAGCGCGGACCAGGACGAGTCGCCCGCCGTTCTCGGCGGGTCTCCCACTGCCAATCCCGACGCGCACGGCTATGCGTCGTCCCGGCAGTGGACCACGTACTCAGGCCTGCCCTCGTATTACGACCTTGACCCGGAACGAATGAAACCCGACGCACCCGAACCCAGGCTCGGCCTGAAGGTCAGCGTGACCCGTGCGCGTGAGCAGATCGCCACGCCGGAAGGCCGTTCAGCCATCAGGCAGGCCGCGGACCCGACCGGCACCCGTCGCAATGTAAGCGCTTACCAGTCGGGGCTGGACGATGGAAAGATGACTGCCACCGCAGCGGTCGAAGTCTGGTTCGCCCGGCCGCCCGACAGCGCCGGCAATGCCTGGGGCAAAACGCTGGGCACGCCGCGCGAACTGCCCAGCCTGTTCAATCCCTACTGGCAGGTGCGCCTGATCGACCCTGCGCAGCTAGCCGTGGTGTCCAAATGAAGTGCGCAAGGCAGCCCCTGAACCGTGCAAGGCGGCCCGGCTGCTGCCGGGGCCAGGCCCTGACCGAGTTCCTCATCGTCAGCCTCGTGCTCATTCCATTGTTCCTGCTCATTCCCCTGATAGGGAAGTACCAGGACATCAGCCATGCCACGCAGATGGCCAGCCGCTATGCCGCCTTCGACGCGGTTTTGCGTAACGACAGCCACAACAGCTGGAAGCCGCCCCGGCAGCTTGAAGCCGAGCTGAGGCAACGCATCTTCGGCCCGGCCGGCGCCGGCATTGTCACCACGCCGGAGAACGGGCCCGTCTCCAGGGACAACTGGCGCGACCCTTATGGGAACGCGCTGGTCCGCGCGCCGGACGATGTCACGTTGACATTCGGCGTTGAGCATGGCGCCACGCATGAAGAAGCCTATGCCGGCGCCGACGACACCGCAGTCTTTCCGCTGGCCGCCGCCGCCGGCCTGGGCAGCAGGGGCCTGTACCGCGCCAATGTCGCCGTCGCGCTTGCCAACCTGCCGGCTGGCCTGAAAAGCGTCGAGCCGTTCGACCGGCTGAACCTGCGCATCGAACGCCATGCCAGCGTGCTGCCCGATCCGTGGACGGCCAACTCTCCGGCGCAGACCGAACGGCGCGCTGGCGCGCTGGCGCCGATCAACGAGGTCATGCCGGAAGCGCTGATCGCTGCAGCCGTCGCGGCAATCGATATGAAGGCCGTGGCCCCGCCGGTGTTCGGCGACCTGCAACGATGGCGCGACCTGGTGCCGCTGGACCGCTTGCGCGCGGCGGAGCCGCCATGACGCATGCGCGCTCTCGCTTCGCGGTGCCACGGTGGCTGATCTCATGGCCGCCAGGCGCATGGCCGCCAAGCCGATGGATTCCAAGTCCATGGATTCCAAGCCCATGGATTCCAAGCCCATGGCGGCTGATCGCATGGCTGCTGCTGACGGCCTGGGCGGTCACCTGCGCCGCGGCGCCTGCCGCAGCCTGGCCGGAGGTGGCACTGCCGCCGGGCGTGCAGCGCTTCGATGTCGGGCCGCCCATGGAGGTCAACGGCTTGCTCATGCGGGTACAGGGCTTCCTGTCGCCCGAGCCGGCCGTCCGCCTGGTCGACTGGTTTCGCGCCAGCCTCGGCCAGCCGCTGGTCGAGAGCCGGCGCGGCGCGAGCACCATACTCGGCCGGGTCGAAGGCAGGCACTACCTGACGGTGCAGGTC
>CAUQYP010000084.1:0-16949 GCA_963522035.1 uncultured Noviherbaspirillum sp.
CCGAAGTGCCGACCGGGGTCCAGGCGGCGATGGCGGGGTCGTCGATCAGCTGGCCCAGCGTCGCGCCCGGCGGCACGTGCGGGCCGTGGCCTTCGACATGATAGGTGAAGGCCGGCGCGCCTACTGCCAGGATGTAGTCGTGCGGGCCCAGCAGCGCCACGATCTTTTCACGCATCGCCGGCAGGAAGCCGGCGAACAGCGGGTGGTTTTCCGGGAAGCCGCAGCGGCCCGACATCGGCGCCACGAACACCCTGGCCTGGTGCCGCTCGGCCAGCTGCACGACTTCGTCCCAGGCGGCGCCGCGGTCCACCGCGGCGCCGATGACGAGGGCCGGCCGGGCGCTGGCGTCGAGGGCATCGGCAATCTGCGCCAGCACGGCCGGTTCGGGCCGCGAGCCGGTGCTGACCAGGCGCTCGGGCACCGGCTCGGCCGGCTTGTCCCAGTCGTCGGCCGGAATCGACACCAGCACCGGGCCGCGCGGCTCCTGCATGGCGATGTAGTAGGCGCGGGCTATCGCCAGCGGCACGTCCTCGGCCCGCGCCGGCTCGACGCTCCACTTTACGTAGGGCTTGGGCAGCTCGGTGGCCTGCCCGGAAAACAGGAAGGGGTCGTAGGGCAGGATGGAGCGCGCCTGCTGGCCGGCAGTGATCACCATCGGCGTGCGGTTCTTGTGCGCGGTGAAGATATTGCCCATCGCATGGCCGACGCCCGCGGCCGAATGCAGGTTGACGAAGGCGGCGTTGCGGGTGGCCTGGGCGTAGCCGTCGGCCATGCCCACCACCACCGACTCCTGCAGGCCCAGCACATACCGGAAGTCCTTCGGGAAGTTCAGGAACAGGGGCAGCTCGGTCGAGCCGGGGTTGCCGAAGATGGACGTCATGCCCAGCCGCCGCAGCAGGTCGATGACGGCGTCGCGGACGGTGAGGGAGGAAGCGCCGGAGGCGTGGATTGCGGTGTCTGCCATGAATGGGGATGCGGTACGTTTGAGTAATAGGATGACAGCAGTATCGGCAATAAACCCTTGCCGGGGAATTGCTTTTTTAGGAGCAGGTCATTACATTTCGGTATGACTTTCGACGCCCGCCAGATTGCCGCCTTCCTCAGCATCGCCAGCCACGGCAGCCTGGGGCGCGCCGCCGAGGCCATGCATGTGACGCAGCCGGCGCTGAGCCGCATCGTCCGCCGGCTGGAGGACGAGGTCGGCGCGCCGCTGTTCGAGCGCACCTCGCGCGGCATGCTGCTGACCGCCTTCGGCCAGGCGCTGCTGCCGCGCGCAACGCTGATGCAGCAGGAGGCAGCGCACGCGGCCGAGGAAATCAACGCCATGCGCGGGCTGGCCAGGGGCACGATACGGGTCGGCGCGATCGGCAGCGTCGCCAGTTCCATCCTGCCGCGCGCGATTGCCGCGGTGCTGGCGGGCTGGCCGGGCCTGCGCATCGAAGTGGTGGAAGGCGTGTGGGACCGGCTGGCGGATGCGCTGGCGCGGCATGAAATCGACATCGCGCTGGGCAAGCAGGTGGAGGACAGCGCCGACATCTGCGCCATCGCCGACTGCCGCTGGACCGACACCAGCCACGTGGTGGCCGCCAGCACTCACCCGCTGCTGGCGCGGGGCGGCCTGTCGGCGGCCGACGTGCTGGACCAGCGCTGGGCGATGGTGCCGCGCGGGACCGCGCCCTATGTCGAGATGTCGCAGATGTTCGCCCGGCACGGCTTGCCGGCGCCGGAGATCGCGGTGGAGACCCGCTCCATCGTGGTGCTGAAAAGCCTGGTCATCGACGCCGGCTTTCTCAGCTGGATGGCAGCGCCGATGTACGAGGCCGAGCGCCGCGCCGGCCTGGTCTCGGCACTGCCGATAGCAGGCCTGCACGCGGTGCGCACGCTGACAGCATTCCGCCGCCGCCAGGGCATCCTGCCCGCGCCGGCCGTCAAGCTGATCGAGCAGTTGCGCAATGTCGCGCTGGAGACTGCCTGATACGGCATCACATGCTATTAAACCTCCGGCTCATGGTCGTCGGCAATGGCGCGGGTCCAGGTGGCCGTGTCCTCCGGCGTCATGTTGCCCACCGGCTGCACCCTGGCGTCCTGCAGGCCCTGCAGGTGGATGTCGTTCAGGTACTGCTCGCGCGACAGCAGGGTGCCGAGGCAGAGGTCGGTGGCGGGCGGCGGCGCGTGGGTTTCGTAGCTCAGGCGGCGGATCAGCTCATCCATCACGCCGACCGGCACCAGGTCGCGGGTAGCGGGGTAGGCAAAGCCGAACAGGACCAGGTGCGACAGCAGCACCCGCCAGTGTTCGCCGAAGCGCCGCACCAGCCGAGTCCAGTCGATGCGCTCGCTGCAGGTATGAATAAGGTGCGCAATATCGGCGCCGTCGAAGCGCTCCTTCTCCATGATGAAGGCCTTGGACCAGATCATTTCCTCGATCGGCGAAATCCGCGCCGGCAGGCCCAGCACCTGCGCATCGGCGGCGAACTCGAACCAGGCGTCGTCGACCGTGGCGACCGCGTTGCCGGAACTGAAGATCAGGTCGATATAGTTCTCATCCAGGTAAATCTTTCCCAGCCAGTGCGGAAAGGTCAGTTCGCAGCGGTAGCCCGCCGCCTGGAACAACTCGCTGATCTGCTCGAAGTCGCTGCGCCGGATGAACAGGTCGAGGTCCTTGGTCGGCCGGTTGATGCCGGTGTAGCGGTTGAACGCGTAAGTGCCGCCTACCAGGTATGGCACGGATGCTGCATTGAGCCGGAGCAGCACGTCGCGGTAGAACGCGGCAGTGGCAGCATCCCGTTCTTCCGTCAGGACGGTCGGCGGGATCGGGTCGGAAAGGTTCATGGCTGTCCTGGCGTAGTGGGCGAACATTGAAAGTCAGCAAAACTTATGCCACGCAACGCGGTCTGTCATGCATGAACAGGATTAACCATTCAACAATGAGCAAGGAGGATGCCGTGGTTTCAAAGGACAAGATCCGTTTCGCTGCAGTGGGCGACCTGCATTGCACCAAGGACTCGGCGGGCAGCCTGCGCGAGTTCTTCGCCCAGGCCGGGGAAGCAGCCGACGCATTGCTGCTCTGCGGCGACCTGACCGACTACGGCCTGGCCGAGGAAGCGCATGTGCTGGCCGAGGAGCTGGCCCACACCCGTGTCCCGGTGATTGCCGTCCTCGGCAACCATGACTATGAATCGGGCGACCCGGACCAGGTCCGGCGCATCCTGACCGAAGCGGGCGTGCGCATGCTCGACGGCGAAGCCTGCGAGATCCATGGCGTGGGCATTGCCGGCGCCAAGGGATTCGCCGGCGGATTCGGCCGCAGCGCGCTCGGGCCGTGGGGCGAGCCGTCGATCAAGGCTTTCGTCAACGAAGCGCTGCAGGAAGTGCTGAAGCTAGAGTCGGCGCTCGCCAAGCTGCGCACCCGGCACCGGATCGCGATGCTGCATTACGCGCCCATCGTCGGCACCGTGCAGGGCGAGCCGCCCGAAATCTTCGCCTTCCTCGGCACCAGCCGGCTGGAAGACCCGCTGATCCATTACCCGGTCGACTACGTGGTGCACGGCCATGCGCACCGCGGCACGCCGGAAGGACGCACCGTCAATAACATTCCGGTGTTCAATGTCGCCCGGCCGCTGCTGCACCGGACCTACCCCGACCAGCCGGCATTCCGGGTGCTGGAAGTGCCGGCAGAGGATCTGATGCCTGTGTAAAAAATGGGTGCGGCCTGCAATATTTTCAATCGGGAAGGCCGGTTGCGGCGAGTGCCAGTGCGCCATGGGATCAGGCAGGATTCCTTGCTCCGCACAGTCCCCGGAGCGCAGAATGCCGGTTCTTTGATTAATGAAGCGCATTGATGAATCTTCATCGACTCGACCTGGTCTCCCTGTCCCTGTTTGCCCTTGTCGTCCGCACCGGCAGCATCAGCAAGGGCGCTGCGCTCGCCAACCTTGCCGTCGGCGCAGCCAGCAAGCGCATTTCCGACCTGGAATCCACCATAGGCACCGCCTTGCTGGAGCGCCATTCGCGCGGCGTCCTGCTGACAGTCGCCGGCGCGGCGCTGCACCGCCACGCGCAAAGGATATTGAGCGATGTCGACCAGTTGTCCGCGGACCTGTCTGACTATGCGTCCGGCATGGTGGGCGTGGTGCGGCTCTGGGCGAATACGTCGGCCGTCACGCAATTCCTGCCGCGCGACCTGGCGTCGTTCACCTCGGCCAATCCCGGCATCCGCATCCAGTTAATGGAAGAGAACAGCCGGGAAACCGTGGTGGCGGTGCTGGACGGCCGGGCCGACCTGGGCATCTTCGCCGACAGGACGCCGGCGCTGGGCCTGGAACTGGTCGACTACCGGGAAGACCAGTTGAGTCTGATCGTGCCGCGCGGCCATGCGCTTTCCAACCGGCGGTCGCTGTTTTTCGAAGACGTGCTCGACTATGACTTCGTCAGCCTTCCCGAAGGCACGTCGCTGTCGGAGCGGCTGCAGGCCGAGACGGAAAGCCTGGGCCGCAACCTCAAGCTGCGCATCCGCGTGCGCAGCTTCGACGCCATGTGCAAGATGGTCGCGGCCGGCATGGGCATTGCCGTACTGCCTTCGGACGCCGTGCAGGAGCTGGTGCGCTCGCTTAACCTGCGCCAGATCGACCTGAAAGATTCGTGGGCGCAGCGCCGGCTCCTGATCGGGCTGCGCGACTTCAAGGCCGTTTCGCGGCATGTGCGGCTGCTGCTCGACCACCTGGCGCATTCTCCGGATTCATAGCCCGCACCTTCCCGGGAAGCCGTGCGCCAGCTTTCGCGAAACGCGAAAGCTGGCTTCTTTTCTTTGCGCTTCCGACATCAAAACCGGCCGGGCAGAATTCAACCATGCGCCGACAAGAGCGCGACCAGGCCCGGTTAAAGTCAAGGCAGCCAAGCGCGGCTTGCCACACCGGCACCGACACCGGGCCACGACATTAAGGAGATGTAAATGCCACCGACCAATGCTGCACTCGACGGACTGCGCGTCATCGAGATGGGCCAACTCATTGCCGGGCCGTTCGCCGGCAAGACGCTCGGCGAATTCGGCGCCGACGTGATCAAGATCGAAGCGCCCGGCGCCGGCGACCCGCTGCGCAACTGGCGCATGATCCAGGACGGCACGTCCGTCTGGTGGCAGGTCCAGTCGCGCAACAAGCGTTCGATTGCGCTGGACCTGCGCAGCCCGGAAGGCCAGGACATTGCCCGCAAGCTGATTGCCGAAGCCGACGTGCTGATCGAGAATTTCCGTCCCGGCACGCTGGAAGGCTGGGGCATGGACTGGGACACCCTGTCGGCCATGAATCCCGGCCTGGTCATGCTGCGCATTTCCGGCTACGGCCAGACCGGCCCGTACCGGGACCTGCCCGGCTTCGGCGCCATCGGCGAAGCCATGGGCGGCCTGCGCCACCTGACCGGCGAGCCGGAGCGGGTGCCGGTGCGCTGCGGCATCTCCATAGGCGACACGCTGGCCGCGCTGCACGGCACCATCGGCATTCTCACCGCGCTTTACCACCGCAAGGTGAACGGCGGCAAGGGCCAGGTCATCGACGTGGCATTGCACGAGGCGGTGTTCAACGTGATGGAAAGCCTGATACCCGAATACAGCGCCTTCGGCGCGGTGCGTGAAGCCGCGGGCAGTGCGCTGCCGGGCATAGCGCCGTCGAATGCCTACCGCTGCCGGGACGGCTACGTGCTCGTCGCCGGCAACGGCGACAGCATCTTCAAGCGGCTGATGCAGGCCATCGGCCGCGACGACCTGAAGGACGACCCGGCGCTGGCCGACAATGCCGGCCGCGTCGCCCGGGTTGCGGAACTGGACGCCGCCATCGGCGTGTGGACAGCCACGCGCAGCGTGGCCGAGGTGCTGGACGTGCTGGGCCAGGCCAGGGTGCCGGCAGGCAAGGTCTACACCGCCAGGGACATCGTCGAAGACCCGCATTACCGGGCGCGGGACATGATTCTTACGCAGCAGACGCGGGACGGCCATACATTGGACGTGCCCGGCGTGGTGCCCAAGCTGCTCGGCACACCCGGAACCGTGCGTTCTTCCGCGCCGGGACTCGGGGACGACACGGACGCGGTACTGCGCGGCATGGGACTGACGGACCAGAACATCGAAACCCTGCGGGCTAAAGGAGTCGTGGCATGACCATCTGGAACGGCGCCGGACGGCGCATCTACATGCAGGAAGTGGGCACCCGCGACGGCTTGCAGGCGGAAAGCGCCTTCGTGCCTACCGAGGACAAGATCGCGCTGGTGGATAGCCTGTCGCACGCCGGCATGGCGAAGGTCGAGGTCACCGCCTTCGTCTCGCCCAAGGCCATACCCGCGCTGAGCGACGCCCAGGCGGTCATGCTCGGCATCGAGCGCGTGCCGGGCGTCATCTACACCGCGCTGGTGCCCAATGTGCGAGGCGCCGAGCGCGCCATCGAAAGCCGGGTGGACGAGATGAACCTCGTCATGTCGGCCAGCGAAAGCCATAACCTGTCCAACCTGCGCATGACACGGGAGCAGTCGTTCAGCGGCCTGCGCGAGGTGGCAGCCCTGGCCAGGCATGCCGGGCTTGCGGTCAATATCTCGCTGTCCTGTTCCTTCGGCTGCCCGATGGAGGGCGACGTGGCAGAGGAGACGGTACTGGAATGGTGCGCCCGATTCATCGGCGAAGCCGGCGCCGCCGGCATTACCCTGTGCGACACCACCGGCATGGCCTACCCGAAGCAGGTTGCCGCGCTGACGCAGCGCTTTCGCGACGCCTGGCCCGACATCGAGCTCAGCCTGCACTTCCATAACACCCGCGGCATGGCACTCGCCAACGTGCTGGCCGGCATCGACGCCGGCGCCGACCGCTTCGACGCGTCACTGGGCGGCATTGGCGGCTGCCCGTATGCGCCCGGCGCTTCCGGCAACGTCTGCACCGAGGAAGTGGTTCATGCCCTTGACCTGATGGGTTACGACACAGGCGTCGACCTTGAACGGCTGCTCACCGCGTCGAGGCGCCTGCCGGCACTGATCGGCCATGACACGCCCAGCCAGATTGCCAAGGCCGGCCGCCGGCTCGACCTGCATCCGCTGCCACGCGATTTCGACGTGGTCAAACAACGCGCACTGTCGCGCGCAAATTAAAAACCAACAAGGAGACACCATGGATTCAATGCGTTTTTCGCTGTCGCGCACCGGCATGTTCGCCCTGCTCGCAACCATCGTCGCCGGCGCACCGGCGATGGCCCAGGACGGGCCTTATCCGTCGCAGAATGTGACGCTGGTCGTGTCGGCTGCGCCGGGCGGCACCACCGACCTCGCTGCACGGATGATTTCCGACCCGCTCTCGAAGGCCCTGGGCAAGCCGGTCATCGTCGACAACAGGCCCGGCGGTTCGGGCGCCATTGCGGCGTCGGCCGTGAAGCGCGCCAAGCCCGACGGCTACACGCTGCTGGTGCAGTATTCCGGCTACCAGGTCATCACGCCGCACCTGATCAAGGGAGGCTTCGATCCGATCAAGGACTTCGCCCCAGTGGCTAACCTGCTGATCGCGCCCCAGGTCATCGTGGTCCGCCCGGACCTGCCCGCTAAAACGCTGCCGGAGCTGGCAAGCTATGCCAAAGCCAATCCCGGCAAGCTGAACTACGCGTCGTCCGGCAACGGCTCGCTGCAGCATGTGACCGGCGAGATGATCAAGCAGCTTGCCGGCGTGGAGATGACGCACGTTCCATACAAGGGCACCGGCCCGGCCCTGACCGACCTGCTGGGCAGCAATGTCGACATGACCTTCACCACCGCGCCTCCCCTGATCGGCCATATCAGGGCCGGCAAGCTGCGGGCACTTGCGGTGACGGGCAATGTGCCGTTGTCCAGCTTGCCCGATGTACCGACCACGTCGAAAATCAAGGGCTTCGAGAAGCTGGACGCGAGCTCCTGGTTCGCCGTATATGCGCCGGCAGGTACGCCCAAGCCGGTCATCGACAGGCTCTCGGGCGAGATCAGCAAGATCATGAAAACCGAGGAGTTCAGGAGCAAGGCCGAAGCACAGGGCGCCAACGCGGTGATCATGAGTCCCGAACAGCTCGCCGACCACACCAGCAAGGAATTGCAAAGCTGGGGCAAGTTCGTGAAGGAAGCTGGGATCACGGGGGAGTAGGCACCGGACCGGTAGACCGGCGACGGTCGCTGTCGCCGTATTTGCTCGTAGCGGGGCATGGCCGCTTTAAAACAGCTTCCTGTCCACTTTTGTGATGAGCGGGGCTACCCGCAAGGCTTTCGCTGCCTGGCGCGCGACGACTTCCTGGACGCGCAACAACATGGTCCGTTCCGCGCCCTCGTTCTCGAGCTGTTCCAGGAGCATGGGGAGCGCGTCCAGGCAGCCTTTCGCCATCCGGCTTAATTCGCTGGCCACCAGTCGTGGTGCCAGCCTGCTTTCGTGCGCCATTTGGGCCCAGTCATAGGCGCTGATCTTGCGTGGATCAAAGTTGTCGCCGACTGCCATGGCCAGCGTGTCCTGGACCTTGTCGCCGGCGTAGACCAGCGCGCAAACCAGGTCGTAGGCTGGCGCGACGGTCAGACCGCCGTTTTCGCAAAAAAAACTCATGTTCTTGGCATGCGCATCGGTATTGCCCACCAATACCTGGAAGATTGCCCACCGCAGGAACTGCAGCTTCGAAACACCGGGCGCCGGCGTTATCGTCTTGTCGTCAAGGAGCGTAAAAAATCGCTTGAGCGACGCCCCATCGCGCACATGCTGCACATCGACAGCGTCACCATACGGGCGCTCATACTTGTAGTCGACCGACAGGCCCAGGGCCTGGCATCCATCGATGCAATGAATCCGCTGCACGAACGTTTGCCCGTCTTCCGCCGGCGCTACCATGCGGTCGAACCGCTCGACCACCAACACCGGCTCGGGTACATGCTTGAGGTAGACGTTCGCAACAGGCAGCTTTAGCGCCGCGGCCAGGCGCATGCACATGAACTCGTTCGTGGTCATGCCCGCCATGAAGCGGGCAATGGGCTCGGGCTTGACGATCAGGGTGGACGCCAGGCGCGGGTCTTCGACCAGGAACCACAGGCCACCTTTCTCGTAGACCGCCAATTTGTCCTGGTAGCCGGCAATGGACAGGCGAACCTTGCCATCCCAGACAGAAAACGGCATCTGTGGCCGCTCCCGGATTCGTTGGGAAAGCTCCGAGTCAAAAAGTGGACGTGACGGCTGTCCCATCTGGTCAGGGTCCTGCCCGGGAAGCGTAAACATCAACGCGCCGGCAGTCTCCCGCCCCAGCACATGCAAAAGGCCCATTACGCTGGTCTTCGAAAGCTTATTGACGCCGGCTGCATCTTCGAGCGCCTTCCCCTCCGGCAGCAGGTTCTGGAAAAACTGCCTTACGATCGCGCTATGCTGGTCGGCGTTCTGCTTCGGGTCGAGCGCGAGCGGCAGTGTCGGCCCAAGCGCAAAGGCGCCGCGTCGGGCGATCCATTGCGGTTCGTAACGGAACGCGAACCGGCTCATGGCGCCATCGTAGGACAGCAACCCGACGCGCTGTAGTCCAGCCCAAACGACGAGATTCATTTTCCGGTCTCGGGAGCGGCGGCGCTCCGGAGTTGATTGCGCATTTCCTCGCGTTGGGAGGCAGGTGCAACGAACAGGCTGACGCCGAGTGCATCGGCAATCTGGAGGATCTTCCCGATGCTGACGCCAGGGCGGCCGGCTTCGACGTCGACAAGGGTCTGGATTGACACGTTGGACACCAGTGCTGCGTCCGACACAGTCACCCGGGCTTGGGTGCGCGCGGCCCGTATGGCCCTTGCAAGCACATCGGCGGAGCTTACAAAGGGATCTGCGGGGAAGGCAGTAGGTTGCACGGTACGCATAGGGCTACCTTAAATTCTTTAATATCAGAATCATAGCAAAGGAACCGCCATGCTCCGGTTAAAATTCTTTCATGGCAGAATTTGAGACAGTAATGCTTTAGAAATATATAAAATTCTACCTTGATAGAATAAATTATCTTTCATGGTTAGTCACCGTGACTAAAAAACCTCAGCAAAACTGGATCATAAAGGCTAGAAAAAATTCTTATTAGAAACAATGGAAGTGCTCTTTAGAAAATTAACCAACTTCCAAGCCTGCCCAATTCCAGTGGTTAGTTTCTCATGGTAAATATTAGTCGCCATCAAGCAACAAACCGAATAGATTCCTCGCGCCAATAGTAAAATTTCTGGATAAACATTTTTAACGCATGCAATATGAATGCATCTGGGCAAGTCGTTTGCTGCGACAAATCCACAAATCGAAATTAATGAAAAGCGCCTGGCTTTTTAATTCTTCCTTATTTGATGCATTTTTGTTTTATTAAAGAATATGAAGACGTTTTTAGCTTTGCCACTCGTTTTCCTCGCTACTGCGGCATTTGCCAATATCGATCAATGCGAAAGCGGCATCCAGCAATCTCTGCCAGTTGCCAAAAGCAAGATAACAGCAAGAGCCAAGTCAAACGCAACGCCCGCCCCGGTAGTCGGCCCGAAATTGCATCTGACGCCGTATATCCCGGCAAGGCCTTTCGCCGTGCCGGCCCGCATGAAAATCACCACCGCATCGAGGCATGACTGCCTGGCGCCGGTCAGCATGCCACCCGGCGCGGTACGCATCGGCTATAGCATTCCGTATGTCGGCCCGAGGCCGGAATGGGGTACGCCGACGCCGACTTACCTGGCAATGGGACCACAGCCGGTCTGGCCCGGATCGCCAGACGATTTCCGCCCGGTCGCCTACGCGCCGCCCGGCTTCGTGCCGCCCGCGCCGACCGAATTGCCGGAACCATCGACTGTCGCCTTGATGCTACTGGGCGCACTTTTTATGTTATCCAGACGCAGCCAGCCTATTCAGGATTAATGAACCGCCAAAGCCGTTAATCATTATCGTAATGAAATGCGCAATTAGTTTCTCGTCACAATTTTTGCACCCATCAGGGAAATTAAAGCTTGGACCTTGGTTCGCTGGGGTCGATCGCTTCGTAGAGCGATTCCTTGGGCAAATCTGCATTGCAGGGTCTGGCGCGGGCTGGCACGCGTTTTCGGTCCACGCGGCATTACGATCAAATCGGTGGCTAATGCGTCGTGGTCCCCGTCGCCGGCTGCCAGCATTCCCGCCTTACTTCGCCCTGGTCGCCAAGGCCACGATCGCCGCGCCTGCGGCGACGACCAGCGCGTCCTCGATCAGCCCGCTGCGCGTCTGCCCGATGCGCTTCATCGCCTGCTTGCGCACGCCCAGCGTCAGGTAGGCAAGCGGCACCGCGGTGGCGACGGCGACCGCTGCGCCGGCCTGCTCCCTGCCGCGTGGCGCCAGCGCGGCGCCGGCAATGCCGGCACTCATGATGCGCGCCAGCAGACCCAGGAACACGGTGCGGTCGGGCGCCGATTTCATTTTGTCGCCGAACAGCTCGCCTGCTCCCATCGCCATCGCACCGAATTTGAACACCGGGTGGTCCAGCAGGAACAGTTGCCCGGTCGTGCGCTTGCCGGCGAAGCGTGCCGCCGCGATGGTGGCCATGGGGGTCATGGACCGGGCGCTGGCGACGGCGCCGATCAATGCGGAGGGAAGCAGGCTGCTAATTTTCATCTTCAACGGTTCCTATGCGAGGGGAAAGGTTCTTGAACTGCGAGGGCCGGCTTGCCGATACAGGACTCGGGCGCGACCTCTTCCTGTTATGGCAACGGACATTACTGCTTGCCGTAGTGTAGCCATCCCGTCGCGTCTGACATGGAGCAGCCGCAATGAAAACCGGTGTCGCGCGCAATCGTTCCTGCCAGGCTTCACGCGCGTCGATAGCCCAGCAGGTTCGATATCTCTCCAGCACCGGCAACGAGCAGCTCGCCGTATTCCGCGATCCGCCTGGCGTTAAGCCGCGCACTCGGCCCGAACACCGCCAGCGACCCGGCGACCTGCCCTGTGGTGCCGAAGAATGGCGCGGCGATGGCGGTCGCGCCTTGCAGCAACTCGTCATGGCTGGTGGCATAGCCGCGCTCACGGATGCGCGCCAGCTCTTCCTTGAAACCGGCAGCTGTCACGGCGGCTTCCTGCGCCTCCTGCATTGCCGTCACCGACGCGTCGGCATGCGCCAGGATGGCGCGGCCGCTTGCGCCCACCACGATGCGCTCGCGATAGCCGACCCCGCGCTTGAAGCTCAGCGGCTGCGGGCTGGGCAGCTCGGCGATGCAGAGCCGGTAGTGTCCCTGCAGCTCGAACATGGCCACGGTCTCGCCGGTCTTCTCCCACAGCGTGCGCAGGACCGGGCGCGCCAGTTCGGCCATGTTCAGGCTCGCGGTCCAGACATGCGCCAGGTGCGCCACCGCCGGCCCCAGCCGGAACTGCTGCGGCTCCCCTTCCGAGACCAGGAAGCGGCTGTGTTCCAGCGTGTACAGCAGCCGGTACAGGGTAGGACGGCTCAGGTCCACGCGCTTCAGCAGCTCCGCCACCGTCAGCTGCGACCTGTCCGCGGTGAACGCCGTCAGGATGTCCAGCGCGCGTTCCACCGCACGCACGCCCTCCCCGTTTTTTTCAGGCTGCCCGATTTCCTTCCGCTCTTCTTTTTTTTGCGCCTGATCCAGTTTCATAAAACCATTCCTTTTTCTCGAAGCGGCAAGCCTACTATGCGCCCGCCTGCCGAACCAGCCTTTCAATTGACACCCGTCCGGTTGTTCGTATAATGGACAGCATTATCACCTGGCGGACTAAATCCGCGCCAGCCACTCTTTCTCAGGAGACTGTTTCATGAACAAAGAAATGTCCGAAATCCTCGTCCGCACCGGTCCGGGAACCAAAATGGGCAACCTGATGCGCCGCTACTGGGTGCCGGTGCTGCTGTCGAGCGAGATCGCGGAGGCCGATGGTCCCCAGGTGCGTGTGCAGATCCTGGGCGAGAAGCTGCTGGCGTTCCGCGACTCCGAAGGCCGCCCGGGCCTGATCGACGAGTTCTGCTCGCACCGCGGGGTGTCCCTGTACTTCGGTCGCAATGAGGAAAACGGCATCCGCTGTTCGTATCACGGCCTGAAATTCGACCGCAACGGCAAGTGCGTGGACGTGCCGTCGGCGCCGCAGTCCTGCGCCCGGATGAATATCAAGTCCTACCCGTGCATCGAGCGGGCCGGCATGCTGTGGGCCTACATGGGGCCGGAAGACAAGATGCCGGCGCCGCCGGAACTGGAATGGTGCACCCTGCCGGACAGCCATGTCTTCGTTTCCAAGCGGCTGCAGGAGTGCAATTACCTGCAGGCGATGGAAGGCGGCATCGACACCGCGCACGTCTCCTACGTCCACAAGTACGAAGTCGACGACGACCCAATGCACAGGGGCACCAAGGCCCTCGACTACATCAAGGCGGACGGCAATGTCATCTTCGACATCGAGCGCACCGACATCGGGCTGACGCTGTTCGGCCGCCGCAACGGCGACCCGGACTCGTACTACTGGCGCATCACGCAGTTCCTGTTCCCGTGGTTCACGCTGATACCGCCGTTCGGCGAGCACTCGCTGGCGGGCCATGTCTGGGTGCCGATCGACGACCACAACTGCTGGGCCTGGAGCATCAACTTCCATCCCGACAAGCCGCTCTCGGCCGAGGAACGGCGCGACCTGGAAGCCGGCAAGGGCATCCACTGCGAATACGAGCCGGGCAGCTTCCGGCCGAAGGCAAACAAGGACAACGACTACCTGATCGACCGCGTGGCCCAGCGCGAGAAGCGCGCGTACAGCGGCATATTCGGCTTTGCGATCCAGGACGCGTCGCTGCAGGAAAGCATGGGGCCTATCCAGAACCATGAAGCCGAGCGCCTGCTGCCGACGGACAAGGCCATCGTCATGGCCCGCCGCATGCTGCATGAAGCGGCGATGAACCTCGAACAGGGCATCGAGCCGCCGGCACTGAATAATTCGGCCCAGCACGTGCGCGCTGCCGGTGTGCTTCTTGACCGCAGCCTCAGCCCGGTGCAGTGGGCCGAACAGCACCTGGCCGACAGCACCAGCCAGCCGGTCTTTTCGGTGTAGCCGGCAGCGCACTTTCCATAAAAACAAAGGAGACAAAATGAACCCCATCCATCGCTCTATCGCGGCCGCCGCTTGCCTGGCCACCCTTGCTTCGGCTGCCACCACCGCGGCGGCACAGGATTGGTCGCCCAGCAAGCCGGTGCGCATCATCGTGCCCATCGTGGGCAGCACCAACGACGCGCTGGCGCGGCTGGTGGCCGAGAAACTCGGCCCGGCGATCGGGCAATCGGTCTATGTCGAAAACAAGCCTGGCGCCGGCGGCAACATCGGCGCCGACATGGTGGCGAAGTCGCCGCCCGACGGCCACACCCTGCTGGTCGGCTACAACGGGCCGCTGGCCATCAACCCGACCCTGTTCAGGAACATGTCCTTCGACCCGGTCAGGGACCTGACGCCGATCACGCTCGCGGTCACGTCCCCGCAATATTTGGTGATCAACAACGATGTGCCGATCAAGACCATAGGCGAGCTGGTCGCTGCCGCGAAGGCCGATCCCAGCAAGCTTTCCTATGCCTCGGTCTCGGTGGGAAGCGCGTCGCACCTGACCATGGAAATGTTCAAGTCGGCAGCAAAGATCAACATCACCCATGTGCCGTACAAGGGCGCGGCGCCGGCGCTGACCGACCTGGTGGCAGGCAATGTGCAGACTGCCTTCCTGGTGCCGGGCAACGTGCAGCAGTACGTTAAACAAGGCCGCCTGCGCATCCTGGCGGTGAGCGGCGAAAAGCGCTTCGCCAGCATGCCGGAAGTTCCGACCATGATCGAGTCCGGCTACCCGAACTTCGTCGCCACCTCGTGGATAGGATTCCTAGCGCCGGCCGGCACGCCCAAGAACATCGTGGCCCGCTACAACAGGGAAATCGTGCAGATCCTGAACATGCCCGACGTGAAGCAGAAGCTGCAGGACATGGAGTTCGAGGTGGTGGCCGGCACGCCGGCGCAGTTCGGCCAGTGGATAGGCACCGAGATTCCGCGCTGGGGCAAGGTGATCAAGGACACCGGCACCACGGTCGATTAAACCAGGGAACAGTAACGATGACGCGATTGCACAATAAAACGGCCCTGATCACCGGCGGCGGCGCCGGCATAGGCGCTGCCTGCGGCCTGCTGTTCTGTACCGAGGGCGCGGCGGTGATCCTGGTGGATGTCGATACCGAGGCATTGGCGCGGACGGCGGCGCGCATACGGCAGCAAGTACCAGGCGCCGAGGTCGCCACGGTGACGGCCAACGTGTCCGGCGATGCGCAGGCGGTCCTGGCCTCCTGCATCCCGCCGGACGGCAGGCTGGACATCCTGGTCAACAATGCGGCCATGCGCAACTACGCGGCCGTGGCCGACGCCACCGTCGAGGAATGGCAATCGGTCGTCAATGTGAACCTGATCGCCACCGCCAATTACTGCCGCGCTGCGTTGCCGCTGCTGCGGCGCGCCGGCAGCGGCAGCATCGTCAATGTGTCTTCCTGCTATGCCGTCACCGGGCGCAAGGGCATGGGCATCTACGATGCGACCAAGGCGGCGCAGCTCGCGCTTACCCGCACCCTGGCGCATGAGGAGGCAGCCCATGGCGTGCGCGTCAATGCGGTCTGCCCGGGCTCGACGCTGACCGAGTTCCATGCCGCCAAGGCCGAAGCCGTCGGCAAGAGCATCGAGCAGCTGAAGACCGAGCGCCAGGACACCTCGCTGCTGGGCCGGTGGGCCACGCCGATGGAGATTGCCTACCCCATCCTGTGGCTGGCTTCTTCCGAGGCCTCCTTTATTACCGGCGCGACCCTCATGGCCGACGGCGGCCTGTCGGTCATGTAGCCCTACTTACCGACTCAATCATTAGAAGGAGCTGTGGCATGTCCACTCCCATGCTCACCGCCCTGGTGAAATCGATGCGGCACGAAGCCGACGGTGTCGTCAGCCTGGAACTGCGGCCGGCGCAAGCGGGCACGTCCTTTCCCGCCTTTACGGCGGGCGCGCATATCGACGTGCAGTTGCCCAACGCGCTGCTGCGCAGCTACTCGCTGCTCAACCCGGAAACCGAGCGCGACCGCTATGTGATCGGCGTCCTACTCGACCGGAACACGCGCGGCGGCTCGCGCTGCGTGCACGAGCAGCTGCGCGTGGGCATGACCGTGCCGGTCTCCGCGCCCCGCAACAACTTCCCGCTGGACCACTCGGCGCCTCTTAGCGTGCTGGTTGCCGGCGGCATCGGCATCACGCCGCTGATGTCGATGCACGCGGCCCTGGCGTCGCGCGGCATGCCGGTCGAGTTCATCTACTGCGCGCGGTCGCGCCGCGAGGCCGCGTTCCTCGACGAGCTTGTCGCCATGGCGCAGGCGGCCGGCAGCAGGCTTACCCTGCACTTCGACGACGAGCGCGGCGCACCGCCCGACATGGCGGCGCTGCTGGAAGGCCATGCCGCCGGCACCCACCTGTACTGCTGCGGCCCCGGCCCGATGCTCGATGCGTTCGACCGCGCCTGCGCCGGCCTGGGCTATGCCAACGTGCATACCGAGCGCTTCGCAGCCAGCCCGCCGTCCTCGCTGGCGCCCGCAAGCGCTGCTGAGGCCGGGAGCGGCTATCAGGTCGAATTGCGCCGGAGCGGCAAGACGCTGGATGTGCCATCGGGCAAGGCGCTGCTTGACGTGCTGCTCGACGCCGGCGTGGCGCAGGACTACAGCTGCCGTGAAGGCATCTGCGGCGCGTGCGAAACCCGTGTGTTGTCCGGCGAGGTGGAACATCACGATAGCATCCTGACCCGGGCCGAACGGGAATCGAACAAGACCATGATGGTGTGCGTGTCGCGGTGCCGGCTGGGCACGCTGGTGCTGGACATCTGACGCGTACGCTCCTGCAGCATTTTCATGCTGGCTTGCACCAGAAGCGCCGTTTCCGCGCAGCGACAGTTGCCGTTGCATTAAGCCCCGCGCAG
>CAUQYP010000085.1:0-16923 GCA_963522035.1 uncultured Noviherbaspirillum sp.
TATCCGTTTCAGTCCCTGGCGACGCGTCGCCGTCTAACGGGGATCCACGTCAAATGCAGCGTCAAGAGCAACTACAACGGCAACTGTCGCTGCGCGGAGCTAACCACAACGGCAACTGTCGCTGCGCGGGGCCAACGTCAACGGTGCGAGCGCCTGCGTCTGCCTACGCGGCCCCTGCCTTCGCCATCAATTCCGCCGCGAGCCGGTTATGCCGGTCCACCAGCGGCTCCAGGTCAACCGTTACGAGCCGCCCATCTCGCACCACCACCCGGCCATTGATGATGCTGCAGTCCACCGTTGACGGCGTGCAGAACACCAGCGCCGCCAGCGGGTCGTGCAGCGCGCCGGCGTAGCCCAGCTGGTCGAGTCGGAACAGCACCAGGTCAGCCGACATGCCCGGCGCCAGCGCGCCGATATCGTCGCGGCCCAGCACCTTCGCACCGCCTAGGGTGGCCAGTTCCAGCGCCTGTCGTGCGCTCATCGCGTCCGGGCCGAAGCCGACCCGCTGCAGCAGCATCGCCTGCCGCGCCTCGCCCAGCATGTGGGCGCCGTCGTTGGAGGCGCTGCCGTCCACGCCGAGGCCAACCGGCACGCCGGCGTCGAGCATGCGCCGCACCGGCGCTATGCCCGAGGCCAGGCGCATGTTGGAACACGGGCAATGCGCCACGCCGGTGCCGCTGCGGGCGAACAGCGCGATGCCGGGTTCGTCCAGCTGCACGCAGTGCGCATGCCAGACATCAGGGCCGACCCAGCCGCAATCTTCCGCGTACTCGGCCGGTGTCATGCCGAAGGTTTCCAGGCTGTAGGCGACGTCCTTGACGTTCTCGGCCAGGTGCGTGTGCATGGACACGCCGTAGCTGCGGGCAAGTTGTGCCGATTCCTTCATCAGCGCGCGCGACACCGAGAACGGGGAGCAGGGCGCGACCACGATACGCAGCATCGAATGCCGGCTGGCGTCGTGCCAGGTCTCGATCAGGCGCCGCGTATCGGCCAGGATCGCATCCTCCTGTTCCACCACCGAGTCCGGCGGCAGGCCGCCAGCGCTTTGGCCGACGCTCATCGAGCCGCGCGCGGCATGGAAGCGCATGCCGATCTGCTGCGCGGCCTCGATGCTGTCGTCCAGCCGGCAGTCGTTCGGGTAAATATAGAGATGGTCGCTGCTGGTGGTGCAGCCCGACAGCATCAGTTCGGCCATTGCAGTCTGCGTGGAGACATGAATCATCTCGGCAGTCAGCCCGGCCCAGATCGGGTACAGCGTCTGCAGCCAGTTGAACAGCTCGCCGTCCTGCGCCGCCGGCACCGCCCGCGTCAGGCTCTGGTACATGTGGTGATGGGTGTTGACCAGGCCGGGCATGACCAGGCAGCCGCTGGCGTCGATGACTTCGTCGGCCTCCTGCGGCAGGTCGCTGCTGGCGCCTACCTGTTCGATCACGTTGGCGCGGATGAAGACCGCGCCGTCGGAAATCTCTCGGCGCGCTGCGTCCATGGTGACCAGCAGGCGGGCATTGCGCACCAGCAAAGTCTTGCCGGCCGGTGGATTCGAAGAAGCGGACATGGTGCTCATGGGAAGGATGATAGTGGGGGAGGCAGCGCGTCCTCAGCGCGGCCCGAGTTCGCGCGCGACCGCGCCGGTCAGGTCGCGCAGCCATTTGTGCTCGCTAGCCTGGTGGACCCGCTCGTGCCAGAGCTGGTAGAAGCGCATCGGCGGGAACTTGATCGGCACGGTGTAGGTTTTCAGCGGCAGGTTCTGCTCGTAGAAACGCAGGAACTGGCGGCCGGTAGTCAGCACCAGGTCGCTTTGCAGCAGCATGTAGGGCATCTGGCCGAAGTAGGCCGACTCCACCACGACATTGCGGCGCATCTGGTGCCGCTCCAGGAAGGACTCGATCACGCCATGGTAGCCGGGCATCATCTGGGACGGCGCCACGTGCGGCAGCGACAGGTAGTCCTCGACCGTCATCGCGTCCGGCGCGGTGCGGCGCGCATACGCGCAGTCGGCGCGCATGCTGCAGGCAATCGGGTCCTGGAACAGCTTTGCCAGGTGCAGGTGCGGCGGCGGCTCGTCCCAGTTGGCGATGACGAGATCGAGGTCGCCGTCGGACAGCAGCCGGATATGGTCGATGTCGCGGCTGATGTTCATGATGACGACCCGGCTCTTCGGCGACTCGCGCCGCACCCGCGCGACGATATTGGGCAGGAACTGGGTGTCGAGATAATCGGGCGCGGCGATGCGAAAGGTGCGGGCCTCTTCACGTGCCTCGAACGGCACCTTGTGCACGAACAGCCGCTCGGTTTCGTCCAGGATGCGCTTGGCCGGTTTCAGCAGGCTTTCGCCATGCTGGGTCGGCACCATGCCGCGCGAGCCGCGCACCAGCAGCGGGTCGCCGGTGAGTTCGCGCAGCTTGCGCAGCGAGGCCGAGATCGACGGCTGCGGCTGGTTCAGCTTCAGCGCCACCCGCGACACGTTCTTTTCCGACAGCAGCAGGTAAAGGATGCGGATCAGGTGGATGTCGACGTGGGCAGGCAGGCGGGACATTGGGCGGTATATTCAAGGGGTGATCTGGAATATACCGGAAACCGCATGCCAGGGGGAGGGGCGGGCGCCCGTCTCCCCGGCATGCGTCAGCAGTCGCGGGGCGTTGAATAACCTTGCTGCAGCAACATGATGATGTTGTAGTGATTTTTCTGGATTGCGTAGTCCATCGCCGTCTTGCCGTATTTGTCCTGGATGTACAGGTTGGCGCCCAAGCCGATCAGCAACGCCACGGTGGAATCGCTGCCGGCGGCGCTTGCCACTGTCAGTGCGGTTGCGCCGTCGTCGTGAACATGGTCTATCTGCGCGCCGCGCTCGACCAGGAGCTTGATGACCGCGTCGCGGCCGCTTTCCGCAGCAAGCAATAGTGCGCTGAGCTTGCCGTGGGCCGGATCCGGGTCTGGCGTGGCGCCCGCGTCGAGCAGGATGGCTGCAACCTCGACGTGGCCCAAATGTGTCGCCAGCATCAATGCCGTGAGCCCATTGTGGTCGACATGATCGACGTCTGCGTCCGCGCGGATCAGGCGCTGAACTATTGCGGCATCGCCGGTTGCCGACGCGGCTGCCAAAGGCGTCTGCTTGCAAAACGATTCTTCATCTGCTTCCGCGCCGTAGTCCAGCAACAACTGGACCAGGTGTTCTGCAGGCTGATTGGAAACGGTAGCTGCAGCGTCCACGCACCGCTGCGGGTCGAACGACCTCGGGCGGCAGGCAAGCCAGAGTGGCGTCACGCCCGCACTGTTGACATATTTGACATTCGCACCTTCCATCAGCAGCTTGCGGACAGTCTCGAAATGCCCTTCCCGAATCGCAAGGCAAAGTGGTGTCAGGCCTTCGTTGTTTGGAATTTCCAGCGCCTTGCTCCATGGCCGTATAGAAGCTGGGCCAGGCGATGCCAGCGCGACCGCACTGGACGGGTCCTGCGTAATGCTCAACTTGCCTGCGAAGGGCTGGGGCTGGTCTGCAAGCATCTTGCCCAGCCAGTCTGCCCGGCCATTTATCGCTGCGCGGTGCGTGACCGTGTTGCCATTCCTGTCCACTTTTGGGGACCCGTGTTTCCTGGGTTCCGGCAATATGTGCTTTGCCAACGGGAAGCTTTTGATAATTTCTTCACAGACAGCGTGCATTACCGGATATACCGCTTCCAGACCTGCTTCCTTTTCCATCAGCAGCTTGTAGATTGCTTCATGACCGTGGGCGCCGGCTTCATGCAGGGCGGTTTGTCCCAGCCTGTTTTCATGAAGAAAGTCGACCTGGACCTTGCCTTTCCTGGAAAACAAAAAATCGACGACCTCCATGTGTCCATGCCTGGCTGCCAGTATCAACGGCGTGTCGCCATCCCTGTTCGGCGCATTGATGTTGAGAGACGAGTCAGCGTAGGTCGTGCCGCAGTACCGCCGGATGACATCGTGGTTGCCATTCGCGGCAGCCGCGTGGAACACGGTATTGCCTTGCATGTCGGAGATGTAGGGACTTGCCTTGTTTTCCTCCAGCGTGCTGGTCATTTCCCTCCCGCCTTTTGCCGCCGCCCACCACATCGCATCGCGGCCGTGGCGGTCCTTCTTCAGAACCTCCGCCCCTTCCTCGATCAGCAGGTCCAGCATGTCCGACCGCCGGTTCAGCGCCGCCAGCATCAAGCCGGACCGGCCGTCGTTATCGGTCTCGTTCTGCAGCTTCCTGATCCATTCCGCCTCGGTAAGCGGACCCGGCCTATACGCAAAAAGCGCCTTGACGATGTCCACGCGGCCGTTCGCCGCAGCCAGCGTGAACGCCGTATGCCCGTCACGGTCGCGGTGATGCAGGTTGGCGCCGGCGGCGAGCAAGGTCTGTACAGCCTTCAGTTGATTGGTCGTCGCCATGACGGCGAGGGCAAGGCATCCTCTTGCGTCGGGGAGGTCGGCCTTCATGTCGAGCAGCATCCTGACTGATGCTATCTTGCCGGCCACAGCCGCCTTGCCGATAAGCGCCGGCATATCTTTATACAGCCTGCCGCCGGCATTCATGCCTGCCAGTAGCGCTTTGAGCAGGTCGGCGTCGTCCGCGTCGACAGCGTAATCCAATGCATTCCTGCCGTGGATGTCTGCCCAGAGCGGATCGGAACCCGCGGTCAACAGGACTTTGATCGCGGCAAAGTGCCGTTTTGCCGCGGCGCACATCAGCGGTGACCTTGCGCTGCGGTCAGTGGTATGCACTTTTGCGCCGACGCACAACAGCAGCCTGATCGTTTCCAAATTGCCGCTGGTCGCTGCAATCACCAGCGGGGTATCGCCGTTTCCGTCGGCTTCGTCCATTACCATGCTTCCGGATGCAATCATGCGCGCAGCTGTGTCAATATCGCCGTCCTTTACCGCTTTTGCAAAGATTTCCAGGCGCTCCACGACCTCGATGGACGAGGTGGACAACGCGGCTTCGTGGAAGGGCGTCCAGTTGGTGGGTCGGTCCGTGCGGGGCCTATCGTTTGTGTGGCTGCTTGTAGTCAACGTCATGTTCGTGCGATGTTCGGCAACAAGTTCGACCATATAGAGGCAACGTTTCGAGGTGGCCAGCATCAGCGCGGTATAGCCTTGCCTGGTCGTCGCCGCTTTCATCGCGCCGTTGTCGAGCAACAGATGCGCCATTCGCATGTCGGTTAGCATGACGGCGTGGTGCAAGGCGGTGTAGCCATCCGGATCCGGCCGGTCGAGATCGACCTTCAAATGGATCATGTCACGCACCGCGCCCCAATCGCCCGCCTTGACTGCGGCGATCAGCGCTGCATTGTTCTTTTGTTGCCTGCGACGTTCCCGGTCCGAATCGTTCCGGGCAAGCGTCGCGTCGGGCGTCGCTGCATAGGTCGGCTGGCTCGCCACGGTGGTGGTCGTTGGTGTCTGAGTGGATGCGGTGGTGGAGTTGGCCGTGGTCTCGCCGGTCACTATGACGAGTTCTTCGTCCGAGCTACTGGAATCATGATCCTTTTTGCAAGATTCAAGCGAAGTGGTTTCAGAGCTGTGACTGGAGCGCGAAAATCTTTCGGCCTCGGTCAGTCTGTTTAAAACAACTGGAATGATGTCTTCCCGCAAATCTTCCGGTCTGACCACCGGCCCGTTCATTTCCTCCGATGATCCCGCCTGGTCCTCCTCGTTTGCAGTGGTAATGCCGCTGTATTGCCTGCCGCTTGAATTCAGCCTGATCGCCATGCCGGTCTCCTTTCATGCGTGAGCCATGGGCGGATTGCTTGCATGGCGCTGCTGCAAAAAGCCGGCCTTAGTGGCGTACCCAGGGAACCGGTTCCACGGAAGTGCGCAAGCATCCATTAACTGTCCCGCGGCGCCGGGTAACCCTGCTGTAGCAGCTCGACAACCGCGTAATGACCATTGAGCTTCGCGTAATGCAGCGCATCATGCCCTGCATTATTCTGGGCCTTCATATCGGCGCCGAGTGCGATCAACAACTTCACGGTTGACAGGTTTCCCGCCTTGCTCGCGCCGATAAGGGCGGTCGACCCCTGTTCGTCGACCTGGTTTTTTTGAGCGCCTTGTTCCACCAGCAACCTGACCAGTTTGTCATGTCCGGCTTCGGCGGCAAGCATCAGCGCACCGAGCCTGCCGGGGCGCGGGTTCGGCGCAGCGCCGGCGTCCAGCAGAATTTGTGCTACAGAACGGTGGCCTGAGTGGGATGCGTACATCAGCGGCGTAAGCCCATACCCGTCGAGGTGACTCACATTTGCCCCGGCATTGATCAATTGCTTCACGATTTGTGGATCGCCCGTGGACGAGGCGGCCATCAGCGGAGTCTGGCCTTGAAACGACGGCTCGTCAGGCGCCGCGCCGTACCTGAGCATCAGGTCGACCATGAATTCAGGCGTAGCCTGAGGGTCTCCCATCGACTGTTCAGTCGCGTTTCCGGGGCTACATTCGGTCAGTCTGCAGGCAAGCCACAACGGCGTCACATCATTGATGCTGACATGATTGACCAGTGCGCCTTGCTCGACCAGGAGCTGGGCCGTGGAAAAATGCCCGTCGCGTATCGCCAGGCATAGCGGCGTCAGTCCTTCCCTGTTCAGGATTTCGATATCTGTATTCGCTTGCCGCGACACAAGCGGCTGGGCACTGCTGCCAACCAGCTCGAAGCCATCGTCATTGGAGGTCATTGCCGCGGTGTTGCCAGGTCCGGCCAGTTGTCCGGCGGGGGAACCGAGCATATTGCCCAGCAGTTGCCGGTGCCCGTTCGATGAAATCAGGTGGATCACCGAATTGCCGGCCTTGTCGGCCTGGCGGGTTTGCGGCGCCTGGAGCCGGGGCATCACATGGCTTGCCGCGGGAACCGCCTTGACGATGGCCTTGATGACATGGTCCAGGGCCGGATAGACCTTCGGCAGCGCTGCTTCCCTCTGTTCCAGCAGCTGCAACACCTCCCTATGTCCGTTCGCTGCGGACTCCAGCCGCGCAGACCTGCCCTGGTGATTGTGGTGGAGCAGCGTGGCGCCTTTATCAAGCAGCGATTTGACGATGGCAAGATGGCCATTCCGCGCCGCGACGATCAATGGCGTGTCCCCATCCTTGTTCGGCGTATTCATGTCGAACATGCTGTTCTTGTAGGAAGGCAGGGCAAATAAATCGACGATCTTCTTGTTGCCAGTCTCCGCCGCGCTCAGCAATACGGTATTGCCATGCTTGTCCCTGGAGACATGCGTAGCACGGTACCCGAGCAACAAAGTGACCATCCCAGGCTTGCCTTTCGCCGCCGCCCACAAAATGGCGTTGCGCCCCTCGCAGTCCGTCTTGTGCGGGTCCGCGCCTTCTTCGAGCAAGTACCTGGCCATCCCGGACTTCCGGTTCAGCACGGCAAGCATTAACGCCGTGCGGCCCTGACTGTCAGTTTCTTCCTGGAGGCGCTGCGTCCAGTCGCTTACGCGCACCCGTGAAGGACAATGCCCAATCAGTATCTTTACAATGGCGAGTTGATCGTTTGCGGCGGCCAGCGTAAAGGCGGTATGGCCGTCGTACGCCTTGTGATGCGGGTCGGCGCCCGCCAGGAGCAGGGTGCGCACCGCATTGCAGTCACCTTTCTTCGCCATGGCGGCAAGGCTCAGGCTTCCGTCGGCGTCGGGCAGATCCGCCCTTTGAGCGAGAAGCATCCTGACCGATTTTGTTTTGCCTCCAGTTGCTGCGATGCTCAAGAGGTTCGCCATGTCGATGCGCTGTGCTGCGTCCTTCCCATCGAGCAGCGCGAGAAGCAGTTCTGCATCGTCGTTGCGGACTGCATGGCTTAATGCAGAATGATTGAAGTTGTCGACGCGGCTCGCAAGCGCACCTGCCTGGAGCAAAATTGAAAGCGATGAAAAATGGCGCGTCGATGCCGCATGCATCAGCGGTGCCTTGCCGTTCGCGTCGACAGTGTCGACCTTTGCGCCGGCACACAGCAGCATCCTGATCATCTCTTCATTGCCCGACCTCGCTGCAAGCCCGAGCAAGGTGTGGCCGTGTTCGTCCTGTTCTTCCAGGCTGGCGGTTCCGGTGGCAATGATGCGCGCCGTCGTTGCCACGTCATTCTTCTTCACTGCATTCCGCAGCAGTTCGACCCGGTCCGATTCAGGCATGTCAGCCATTGCCAGGGCTGCGGAATGGTACCGGATGTTGTCGTTAGTGCGCGTTTGGGCTGTTGTTGACCGAGAGGCTTTTGACTGTTCTTGCAAACGTGCCGGGTAGGCAGCAAGCATTTCGACCACATCGCAACGGCGCTTCTTCGCGGCCAGCATGATAGGCGTGTACCCCTCTCTCGTCCTCGCGCTCTCGTTGGCAGCATTTTCGACCAGGGACATCGCCAGATGAATATGCCCGAGCGAGGCAGCGTGGTGCAACGCGGTCCAACCTTCGGCATCAGGTCGATTGATATCGACGCTGGCACTGATCAGTTCAGTAATTTTTGTGATGGCATTTGCTTTCGCGGCAGCGATGAGCGCCTGATTGTCAAATAATTCCTTGCGTAGTTCTTCAGCAAGCGTCTTCCTGCGGCTCGGGCTGAGGTTTTTTACCGTGTACGCAGGCCGGCTTGCAACCGTGGTCATTGCCTGGGACGTCCCCAATGGATTGGGCTGGCCGGAAGCGACGTGGCGATTGACCTGGTACGGCTGTATCGCCGATTCAGGTGACTCGTCACTTTCGTCGCCGGAAGATTTAATGCTGACGTCCGAATACCCTGGGTGAGCGGTCGGTAATCGTTGCGCTGTGGTTGAACTGTTTGAACTTGTTGAGCTGCCGGTGCCACGATCTTCACCGGTTCTGACCGTCGGTGCATTTGCCTTTGAACGCGGATATTCTTCTTCGGATGAAGAACTGGACGCATCGGATGAAGAACTGGAACTCCTTGAATCAAGCCGCCTGATCACCGTAATTTTATCTGCCATGCTGGATTCTCCTTTTATATCAACCCGCGGCGCGCCCATGGGTCGGCGCGGTTCGAAACGACCGGCGCTTCGTGGCGGGCTTCGAAGGTGAGGTTCCAAGCAGAAAGGAATCAATTCTCGTTTGTTCGCATGCCGGACAAACGCATAAAAAAAGCCCCGCAAGTCGCTTGACCGCGGGGCTTTTATATTCACAACATCCCATGAACGCACAGGTGCGTTCATGCGGCGTCGAACGTCACATCATCAGAAACGATGACGCACGCCCAGTGCCAGGCTCTGCTCGTTTTCAAAGCTGCTGACCTTGTCGTTGAGCAGGAACGCATACAGCTCGGTGCGCTTGGACAGGCTGTAGTCGTAGCCGACCGAGTAGGTGGTGCGGCGACGCTCGTCGAAGGCGTTGCTGGTGCGGCGGGTCTGGGCGACGGCGCCCAGGATCTTGCCGGCGGCGCCGGTCGGGATCGACACGCCCAGGGTGCCGGTCTTGTCGCGCAGGTCGACGTCGTGCTTGGCCTGGTCGTAGGTGGCGAACACCTTCACGACATTGAAGTTGTAGGCGCCGCCGATCAGCCACAGTTTTTGCTCGGCTGCGGTGACGTTGGTGGTAGCGGTTACCGGGATGGACTTGACGATGCTCGGGCCGCTTACCGTGTTGTCGACCGGGTTGTTGACTTCGACGTCATGGTAGGCAACCGTCAGGGACAGCGGGCCGTTGAAGTACAGCACATTGCCGCCGACGTTTTTCTTGCCGGCGCCGCCGACCTGCTCGCCGAGCTGGTAATACACGTTTGCCGTCAGGCCGCCGATCGAAGGCGTGGTGTAGCGGATGGCGTTGCTCCAGCCGGTGTCGCCGGCAAAGCTGTTGGTCCAGGCATTGGTGCTGACAGCCTTGTGCAGGACCAGCGGCGACAGTGCAAACGAGTCGCCGACCGGGTTGAACAGGAATACCGGCAGGGTGACTGGAGAAATGCTGCGACCCAGGGTCACGGCGCCGAAGCTGCCGGACAGGCCGACGTTGGCGTCGCGGGCAAAGAAGGTGTCGCCATTGAAGCGGCCCGAAGAGCCGCTGTCGCCGCGGAAAAACGCGCCGAGCGTAAACGTGGCTTTCAATCCGCCGCCCAGGTCTTCCGCACCCTTGAAGCCCAGGTAGGAAGTCGACATGCCGCCGCTGTCCAGTTTGGTGGTACGGCCGGTGTCGCCGCTGTTCTTCATCGAACCGACGTACACGTCGTAGATGCCTTCGACATTGACGCTGGTCTGCGCAAGCGCCGGGCTGGCGAACGCCGCTGCGATTGCCGTGGACAACAACAGCTTGACGAGGGTGGGTTTGAATTGCATGACTTCTCCGGGTTGCTTACAGCAGTTTAAAAAACAAGACTTGTTTGGGAGCTCGACAAGGAATCGAACAATTGCTGTTAAAGCAAATGTGATGCCATATGTTGATGATTAGTATTTTTTCATAGTGGCCGATAATCGTCACATTTTTTCTGTCTCATTTTTGCACCGCCAGCATGCATGCGCTGCTATCTGATGGTGCAGCGCACACAAAACCTTGCCCGTTTCGGCTGCTGGGCCAGCGGCCGAAACGGGCTTGAACAAAACGGGTTCAAGTCGCGGATTCAGAGCGCGTATGCAGCAGCTTTCCTGCTGAATACGTCGCATAAACTGTGCGGTCGTCGCCCAAAAGTGCGAGGGCAAAAAGCAGCTCTTCGAGCGCCTCGAAATGGTTCGTGCGACGTGCAAGTAATGGCGTGCACTGTGGGTCTAAAACAACAAAGTCGGCTTCATTGCCCGGCATGAAGCTGCCTACCGTGCCTTCCAGGCCCATGCTGCGTGCGCCGCCCAGCGTGGCGAGATAAAACATGCGCAGCGCCGGCAGGTAGGTGCCGCCCATGCGGGCGACCTTGTAGATCTCGTTCATCACCCGCAGCATGGAAAACGAGGTGCCGCCGCCGACATCGGTCGCCAGCGACAGCGACATGCGCACCGCGTCGGCGGACGCGAAGTCGAACAGGCCGCTGCCGAGGAACAGGTTGGAGGTCGGGCAGAGTGCGGCGGCTGCGCCGGTTTCGACCATGCGAGCGCGGTCGGCGTCATCGAGGTAGATGCAGTGGCCGTACATCGCGCGCTTGCGCAGCAGGCCGTAGCGGTCATAGACGTCGAGATAGCTGCGCGCCTCCGGGTACAGCGTCCTGACCCAGGCGATCTCGTCGGTGTTCTCGGCGACATGGCTCTGGATGTAGGTGTCCGGGTAGGCGCGCGCCAGTTCGCCGGTCAGCGCCAGCTGCGCCTCGGTCGAGGTCGGCGCAAAGCGCGGCGTCAGCGCATAGGCCTGCCGGCCCTTGTTGTGCCAGCGCTGTATCAGCGCCTCGCTGTCGCGCGCGCCGCTTTCGGCGGTGTCGGCCAGGTAGGGCGGGCAATTGCGGTCCATCATGACCTTGCCGGCCACCATGCGCACATTGCGCGCGCTGCTCTCGGTGAAGAAGGCGTCGACCGACTCCGGGTGCACGGTGCAGTACACCATGGCCGTGGTGGTGCCGTTGCGCGCCAGCTCGTCGAGGAAGAAGCGGGCGACGTCGCCGGCATGTTCCGGGTCCTGGAACTTGCGTTCGGTCGGGAAGGTATAGGTTTCCAGCCAGGGCAGCAGGCCGGGTGCGGGCGACGCGATCATGTCGCTCTGCGGGTAATGGATATGCGTGTCGATGAAGCCCGGCATGATCAGCTTGCCGCGCAGGTCGTGCACGGCAGCGCCTTCCGGCAGGCTGGCCGCCAGCTGCGCATGGTCGCCGGCGGCGACGACGCGGCCGTCGTCGACGACCAGCAGGCCGTCCTCGTGCCAGTGGTAGGCGTCGCCGGCGAAGGCGGGGTCGTCATTGAAATGCAGCACACCGCCGCGGTATGCCTGGACTTGACTGTTCATGCGTGTTGCTTCTTTCTGTACGGGGTTTCAATGCGGTTGGCCTGCTTGGCCTGCCACACCTGCAGCAGCTGTGCCGCAACCGAGATGGCGATGACCGCCGGCTCCTTGCCGGCGATGCCTTGCAGGCCGATCGGGCAGACCATGTCGGCCAGGCGCAGGGCGGGAATGCCGCGCTGCTGCAGCCTGCGCTCGAACTGCACGCGCTTGGTGGCCGAGCCGATCAGGCCGAACCAGCCGATGTGCTCGCGCTTCAGGATGGCTTCCGCCAGCGCCTGGTCCAGCGGATGGCTGTGGGTCATGACCAGGTAGCTGGCGTCGTCGGGCGCTGCCGCCACCACGGCTTCCGGCGTGTCGGTGGCTTCGACCGTGACGTTAGGCGGCAGGGACGCCGGGAACATGTCGGCGCGCTCGTCTATCCAGGTGATGTGGCAGGGCAGCGCGGCCATGGCCTGGACGATGGCGGCGCCGACGTGGCCGGCCCCGAACAGGTAGAGCCGCGCCGCTGGCGGCCGGCAGGCGTCTTCCAGCCAGCGTGCGCCGTGTTCGTCCTGCCACAGGTGGGTGTCTTCGGCCTCGCCTGCCAGCGACGGCGGCGCGGCGCAGTCCAGCGGCAAGCGGCGCACGACGGCTTCATTGCGCGCGAGGCTTTCCCTGATGGCTTTGAAATGCGCATGGCCGGCGGCATCGACGCGCTCGAACGCCAGGAACGCGACGCCGCCGCAGCACTGGCCCAGCGTCGGCCCGAGCGGCAGCCGTTGCAGCCGCCGCTGCGCGGACAGTTCCTGCGCCGGCTGCGCCAGCATCTCGCGGGCGACCGCGGTGGCGACGAATTCGAGATGGCCGCCGCCGATGGTGTCGGCCAGCGCGTCGGCGCCGACCAGCATCTTCGCGCCGGCTTCGCGCGGCACCGAGCCTTCGGCGCGGGCGACCGTCACCAGGATCGCGGGCGCGCGCTGTTCCAGCAAGGCGTTGAGCCAGGCGTGCATGGCTTTAACCCCTGGCGGCGGCGCGCACCGCATCGACCGCGTCGAGAATGGCTTCGCCGGTGGCCGGCGCGCGCAGCGGCGGGTTGAGCTTGTAGTCCGCCACGCTGGCAACGGCGTCGCGGATCGCGAAGAACACCGAGAACGGCAGCAGCAGCGGCGGCTCGCCGGTGGCCTTGGAGCGGTGGATGCTGTCGGTGACATTGCTGTTCCTGAACAGCTTCATGGAGAACGCATCCGGGCAGTCGGACACCGCCGGGATCTTGTAGGTCGACGGCGCATGCGTCATCAGCTTGCCAGCAGCATTCCACCACAGTTCCTCGGTGGTCAGCCAGCCCATGCCCTGGATGAACGCGCCCTCCACCTGGCCGATGTCGATGGCCGGGTTCAGCGAATTGCCGGCGTCGTACAGGCCGTCGGCCTGCAGCAGCTTCCATTCGCCGGTCAGCGTATCGACCAGCACCTCGGCCACCGCCGCGCCGTACGCGTAGTAGGAAAACGGATGCCCGGTCATGGTCTTGCTGTCCCAGTGCAGGTCGGGCGTGGCGTAGAAGCCGTCCGACCATAGCTGCACCCGCGCCAGGTAAGCCTGCGCGACGATTTCGACGAAGGGATGGACCTCGCCATTCACATGCACACGGTCGCCGGCGAAGCGCACGTCTTCCGGCGTGCCGCCGTAGCGGCTGCTGGCATACAGCGCCAGCCGCTCGCGCACCTGGCGCGCCGCGTTCTGCGCGGCCTTGCCGTTGAGGTCGGCGCCGGTCGACGCCGCGGTGGCCGAGGTGTTGGCGATCTTGCTGGTGTCGGTGGCGGTGGCGCGCACCCGGTCGAGCGACACGCCGAGTTCATGCGCGACCACCTGCATCACCTTGGTGTTCAGGCCCTGGCCCATCTCGGTGCCGCCGTGGTTGACCAGCACCGAGCCGTCGACATACACGTGCACCAGCGCGCCGGCCTGGTTCAGGTGGCTGACATTGAAGGCGATGCCGAACTTGACCGGCGTGATGGCGATGCCTTTCTTCAGCACCGGGCTGGCGGCGTTGAACGCGCGGGTCGCCTCGCGCCGCGCGCGGTAGGCGCTGCCGGCTTCCAGTTCCGCCACCAGTTCATGGATCACGTTGTCCTCGACCTTCTGGCCGTAGGGCGTGACATTGCGGCCTTCGGCGTCGTTGCGGCCGTAGAAGTTGGCCTTGCGGATGTCGAGCGGGTCGCGCCCGAGTTCGCGGGCGATGTCGTCGATCAGGTACTCGATGGCGATGGCGCCCTGCGGCCCGCCGAAGCCGCGGAACGCGGTGTTGGACTGGGTGTTGGTCTTGCCGCACAGCGCGCGGATTTCGACGTCGGACAGGTAGTAGGCATTGTCGAAGTGGCAGACCGCGCGGGTGGCGACCGGGCCGGACAGGTCGGCCGAATAGCCGGCGCGGCTGACCATCTCGATCCGCGCGCCCAGGATGCGGCCGTCGTCGTCGTAGCCGAGTTCGTAGTCGTAGAAGAAGCAGTGGCGCTTGCCTGTGACGATCATGTCGTCGTCGCGGTCGGCGCGCAGCTTGATCGGGCGCTTCAGGCGCGCCGCGGCGATGGCGGCGGCAGCGGCCCACAGCGCCGACTGCGACTCCTTGCCGCCGAAGCCGCCGCCCATGCGCCGGCATTCGACCCGCACCTGGTGCGAGGACCAGCCCAGCGCATGGGCGACGACATGCAGCATCTCCGACGGATGCTGGGTCGAGCATTGCACCAGCATGCCGCGGTCTTCCTGCGGGATCGCGTAGGCCACCTGGCCTTCGAGGTAGAACTGCTCCTGGCCACCGACGTTCAGCGTGCCGCGCAGCACATGCGGCGCGGCGGCCAGCGCACCTTGCGCGTCGCCGCGCCTGAGCTGCATCGGCGGCAGCACGAAGGACTGGGCGTCGCGCGCGGCTTCCGGCGTCAGGATGGCCGGCAGCTCGTCGTAGTCGACCTGCGCGGCGCGCACTGCGCGGCGGGCGTTGTCATGGCTGTCGGCCACCACCATGAACAGCGGCTGGCCGACATACTGCACCAGGCCGTCGGCCAGGATCGGGTCGTCGTGGAGGATGGGGCCGCAGTCGTTGAGGCCGGGGATGTCCTTTGCGGTCAGCACCGCGACCACGCCCGGCGCGCTGCGCACGCGCTCGAGGTCCATGCCGCCCACGTTGGCATGCGCCTTCTGCGACAAGCCCAGCGCCGCATGCAGCGTGCCCTGCAGTTCCGGCAGGTCGTCGGTGTAGTTGGCATCACCGCTCACATGCAGCACGGCCGATTCATGCGGGCTCGGCTTGCCGACCGCGGCCCAGTCTGCGGCGGTTTCGGCGAGGAAGGTCTCGGTCTGGATATTCATGCTGGTGTCTCCGTTTGCAGGGCGGCGTAGGCATTGACGTCGGCATTGGCCAGCGGCGCCTGGGTCCGCGTTTCGAGCCAGAAGCGGCGCAGCAGGTTTTTCGCGGTGCGCATCCGGTAGCTGGCGGAAGCTCGCATGTCCGACAGCGGCGCGTAATCTTGTTCCATTGCGGCGATGGCGGTGTCCAGGCTGGCTTCATCCCAGGCCTGGCCGCGCAGCGCGGTCTCGGTAGCGCGGGCGCGTGCCGGCGTCGCCGCCATGCCGCCGTAGGCGATGCGTATGTCCGCCACGCGTTCGCCGCCCGGTTCCAGCGTCAGCGCGAAGGCGGCGCAGACGGCGGAGATGTCCTGGTCGAAGCGCTTGGAGAGCTTGTAGGTACGGAACTGCACTTCCGGGCGGGGCAGTGGCACGCGCACCGCGGCCACCACTTCGCCGGCTTGCAGGTCCTTCTTCTGGTAGCCGAGATAGAACTGGTCCAGCGCCAGCGTGCGCTGTCCGGCGGTAGACTGCAGCACGACTTCGGCGCCGAGCGCGATCAGCCAGGGCATCGAGTCGCCGATCGGCGAGCCGTTGGCGACGTTGCCGCCCAGCGTGCCCGCATTGCGGATCGGCAGCGAGGCAAAGCGCTGGCGCATTTCGTTCAGCTGCGGGTAATGCGCGCAGATCGCCGCATAGGCGGCTTCCAGCGTGACGCCGGCGCCGATCTCCAGGAAGCCGTCGGCTTGCGTCATCTGCTGCATGTCTTCCACCTGGCCCAGGTAGATGATGTGATTTAGTTCACGCAGCTGCTTGGTGACCCACAGGCCGACGTCGGTGGAGCCGGCCAGCAATGTCGCGTCGGGAAATTCGGCGCGCAGTTCGGCCAGTTGCGCCAGCGTGCGCGGCGCATCGAAGCGGCGGCCGTCGAATTCATAGTGCAGCGGGGAATCCCGGCGCAGCGTACGCAACGCATCCGTCACCGGTTCACGTGCCATCGTCACCTGCGGCAGCTCGGTCATGCGCTGCGCGGCTTCGATGATGGGACGATAGCCGGTGCAGCGGCAAAGGTTGCCCGACAGCGTGTCGTCGATCTCCTTGCGGCAGGGCGCGCCCTGCTGGCCGCCGTCCTCGCGCTTCAGGTACAGGCCCCATAGCGACATCACGAAGCCGGGCGTGCAGAAACCGCATTGCGAGCCGTGGCATTCGACCATCGCCTGCTGGACCGGATGCAAGGTGTCGTCCGGCTGCTTCAGGTCTTCCACCGTGAACAGCGCGCGGCCATCGAGGGTGGGCAGGAACTGGATGCAGGAATTCACGGCCTTCAGCGACAGCGTGTCGTCCTTCAGTTCGCCGACCACTACCGTGCAGGCGCCGCAGTCGCCCTCGGCACAGCCTTCCTTGGTGCCGGTGCAGTGCAGGTCTTCCCGCAGGTGCTGCAGCACGGTGCGGGTAGGGGAGGCGTCGGCGACTGAATGGACAGCGCCGCGATAGTGGAAACGGATAGGTTGTGACATGGCCATGGAATCTGGTGATCGGATTGTTATGGGCGCAGCGTAGCACTGTACGGGCGGGGGATTATATGCACCGAGGGATGTGCGATATACGCACAATGGTATTAATGCTGCTCAGGCTGGATTGTTCAAACGGTATTTGGGTGCCGGGGCTGCATGCACGATGCGTGCCATGTAGGCGAACCGGAGGGCTTGTGAAGTGGTTTTTGACGTGGATCCCCGTTAGACGGCGACGCGTCGCCAGGGGCTGAAACGGATA
>CAUQYP010000086.1:0-16885 GCA_963522035.1 uncultured Noviherbaspirillum sp.
CGCTTCTTTATCCGATTTCGGCACCAGCGACGTGGCGTCATCAACGGGGACCCAGGTCAAAAGCCGCGTCAAAAGCAACGGCAACGGCAACGGCAACCGTCGCTGCGCGGTGCTAAATGCAACGGCAAATGTCGCTGCGCGAAAGTGGCGCTTCTGGTGCAAGCCAGCATGAAAATGCTCTAGCCGGGCCTTCCTGCGCCCTGGTCCGCAAAGGAATTGATATCGATGCTGACCGGCTTGATGCGCCGCGCCTCCAACGGCGCGCAATGCCCATCCTGCAGCAGTTCCAGCAGCAACCGCGCCGGATTGTGGCCAGTGGACTGGCGCATTCCCGCATGCGATACCGTCACCCGCGGATTGACCTCCAGGACCACCGGCCCATCCGCGCCCATGATGAAATCGATCCCGACATAGCCCCATAGGCCTGGCAGCGCAGCCATGACCTGCTCAGCCAGCGCCCTGCACTGCCGCTGCTGCTCGCGCGCCCCGTTGACCGTGCTGCCCAGGTAATGCATCTGGTTGTCGAACACCGCCATGCGCTGCTCGTCGACGCTCATCAGCAGCACCCGGTCATCGGCGCACACCAGCGACATGCTGCGGTGCGCGCCGTGGAGATAGGGCTGCATCACATACTGTTCGGAATCGCGCTCGTCGATCGCGGCGCGGGCGGCTTCGCAGTCCGGGAAGATCCGGGTTTCGCTGCAGCCGGCACCATCGTCCGGCTTGACTACCCAGGCGCTGGCGCCCGAGGGCAGCGCTTCATGCTGCCGGCAGGTCTCGACCACCGCAATGCCCGCTGCCTTCAATACCTGCGCGGTCCGGTGCTTGCTGGCAGCCACGCGGATCGCTTCCGGCCGCGAGCCGATCAGCAGCCTGCCGCGGTCGAGTATGTCGCTGGACGCCCGTTCCAGCATGCCTGCCGACTCCGGCATGACCGGCCATACCGCGTCGGCATGTTCGATGCCGGCCATCATGGTCTCGGCGGCCTGTTCAGGCTTGCAGGACACCAGGTGGACGGATGCCGGCAGGTTCAGCGGGACCAGCGCGGGGTCGCGCAGCAGCGTGATCTCGACGCTCTGCACCCTGCACAGGTCGCACAGCAGCGCAAGCAATGGCCGGTCCGCGGGAAAGCCTGCACACGACAGCATGTCGCCTGCGACGCCATAGCGTGCGGTCTGATGGTCATAGGCGAGTATCTTCACAATGCCTCGTCGTGGATGGGCAGATAGGCATGCGGTGCGAAGCGGGCGGGCAACCTGCGATCGGGACGATCAGGACGAACCGTTCGCTCCGGCCACCACCAGCGTTTCTTCGATCAACGCGCTGTCTTTCTGGTCACCCTGCTGTCCACCGGGCACGGTAGACCTTATCTGATAGATCGAACCGGGGATCTCGTCGCTCAGTATGAAAACGTAATTCTTGGCGAGATACTTTTGCATCTTTTCCTGCATCGGGTCGTGCAGGTAAGGTTGAATGACGATCTTCCTGCCTTTCAGCTGACGCCCGGCATACGCTACCGCGACCTCTTCCACGCGCGCCGCTTCGGCAAGCGCAAGCCGGATGCGCTTCCTGAAGTAGCTGGCCGAACCGCCGGTCATGCGTTTCATTTCGCCGATATCGCGTTCGAGGAAACCGAGCAGGGCCGGATTGCCGTACGCACCGGCGACCGGAGGCAGCGCTACCTGGCGTTCGCCAGTGAGGAAACGCGACGACACCGCGGCACTGCCATCGCTGCCCCTTGCGCCGACATCGACCTGGACCTGGTCACTGAAGCCGGGCCCCGACTTTTCCTTGCGCACGTAGCTGTAGCGCAGTACCTGCGCGTTGGCGACGTTGTGCAAATGATCGGACTGGAACAGGATCTTTTCGGCCAGGGAAATCTCCTGCGCATGCGCTGCGCCCGCCATCATGAAAGCCGACAACAACGCAACGCTTGCTGCCCCGCTTGCCCTGCCGAAAATCGAATCCCTTTGCATCAGGCTTCCCGTTCAACAAATTCCAGATCTTCCGGCTGTTCCATGGCGCCGGCAAGGTCGCTGCCTCTATTTGTCCTTGAGCGGCAGGGACGGCACCCCATATTCCTCCAGCAGCGCCTGGATTTCGGGGCGGCTGCTTTCTATCAGGCTGTCGATCTGGTCGCGCAGCGCCTTGTCGCCGTGCCGTACTGCCATGGCAATGCTGAAGTCGTAGCGCAGCCCGGTGGCATCCGGCATGAACAGCACGACCGCCATCGGCGTAGCGCTGGACTGCCTGGCAAAATAGCTGACGATCGGTCCCCAG
Source organism: uncultured Noviherbaspirillum sp. (assembly GCA_963522035.1). Lineage (GTDB taxonomy): Bacteria > Pseudomonadota > Gammaproteobacteria > Burkholderiales > Burkholderiaceae_D > Noviherbaspirillum_A. The sequence goes on from CAUQYP010000086.1 coordinate 2,281, forward strand.
GCCAGCACCACATCCAGTTTCCCTTCCGCCAGGTCACGATCGATGACCTGGCCGGGATACTGGTCCGGGTCACCGGTCTGATGCTGGTAGGACACCATCTGGTCGATCAGTCCGTTCCTGAGCAGCCAGTCCACCGGCGGCGTCCTGGCAAACGCGCCTATCTTCAGCGTGCGCAGCCGGGCCGGTTCCAGCCTGAGCAGGTCTTCCGGGGTCTTGATGCCGTCCAGGCCCCGGCCCCTGACGTAGGCCATCGCATAGGTAGACCGGTAGTACGGCCTGGTTGTCATGCCAAGTTCGAAGCCGGTGGACACGCCCGTGACCAGGTCGCATTTGTACTGCTCGGTGTCCGGCACCTTGGCGCGCAGGGTATTGCGGATAAAGCCCATGCGCTGCGGATACCAGGTATGTTCGAGTTTCCAGCCCAGGCGGGCCGCAAACAGGGCGGCAATCCGGTTTTCCAGGCCGCGTTGCTCGCTGTTGGAAAATGGCAGGTTGTTCGGGTCCTGGCATACGCGCAAGACCTTGGCCTCGGCGCCGTCCTGGGGCGTACCCTGCGCATGCGCGGTTTGCGCAAACAGGGCGCTCGCAGCCAGCATCGCCGTCGCGGCCAGCACACCCAGGCATTCCTGCCTGCGTGTCTGCTTTCGTTCAAGCCGGGACATGATTCATTTCTCCATGCCTTCGACCCTGCCTGGCTTGATTGCCCCGTCCGACCGGCCCTTCAGGTAGGCGTAAAGGTGATCGATGTTCTCGACCACCTGCGGCGAGCCGCTGAAGTTGGGCATGCCCTTGTCCACCCGCCCTTGAAGGACGACGGTCTTGAACTGGTCCTTGCTGAGCACCTTCAGGCTGTCGATCAGCGATGGCCCGACCATGCCTTCCTGGTTCGCGCCATGGCAGCGTTCACAGGCCATCGAGCGCCAGGTCCGCCAGCCTTTCAGCGTGAGCGGATCGACCTTGTTGCCGTCGCTGACGGTATAGAGCTTGCCGTCGGCGGCTGCCGGTTTGGCAGCGCTATCGGCTGCGTGGCAGTACGTTGAAAAAATTGCCAGAAGTATTGCAGTAAGAGTGGCCCGACCATGCATCAGTATCTCCTTGCGATGAAATGGCGGCGTCGCGATGGGCTGTCCCGACGCCGGTTTCCATTCGGATTTATGCCTTCTGCCTCAAGTCCCAGCGTCCGGGATCAGGACTTCCCGGGCAATGCGAACACCATCAGCACACCGCCAAGTTCCGTGTACTTCGCCAGGTCCTTGTAGCCGCCGACCGCGCCCAGGCCTTCGTTGTCCTTGGTCAGGCCCGCAGCCATGCCGATGCCCGCCCAACCGCCGATGCCGGACAGCACGCCGATATACTGCTTGCCCTTGTACTCCCAGGTGGTGACGTTGCCGATAATGCCGGACGGCGCCTTGAACTTCCACAGTTCCTTGCCCTGGTTGTCGACTGCCTTGACGAAGCCTTCCAGCGTGCCATAAAAGTTTACGTCGCCCGCCGTGGCCAGCGCGCCGCTCCATACCGAGAATTTCTCGGGCTTGGACCAGACGATCTTGCCGGCGCCGGCATCCCAGGCGATGAAGTTGCCCATGCCGCCATGGCTGTTCGGCGCTGGAAACATGGCAAGGGTGGCGCCCACGAATGGCTGGCCCGCGGTGTATTCGACCTGGAACGGTTCATAGTCCATGCAGACATGGTTGGTCGGCACATAAAACAGGCCGGTCTTGGGCGAATAGGACGCAGGCTGCTGGTCCTTGGTGCCCAGCGCCGACGGGCAAACGCCCTTGGTGTTCACATCCGGGCCATTCTGCGCGGTGCTGTATTTCGCCTGCACTGCCGGACGGCCGGTCTTCATGTCGACATGGGTCGCCCAGTTCACCACCGGGTCGTATTTCTCGGCCACCAGCAGTTCGCCGGTGATGCGGTCCATGGTGTAGGCGAAGCCGTTGCGGTCGAAGTGCACCAGCGCCTTGGTCTGCTTGCCCTTGACCTTGATGTCGGCCAGGATCATTTCATTGACGCCGTCATAGTCCCACTCGTCATGCGGCGTCATCTGGTAGACCCACTTGGCCATGCCGGTGTCGAGGTCGCGCGCGAAGATGGTCATCGACCACTTGTTGTCGCCCGGGCGCTGGGCCGGATTCCAGGTGCTCGGATTGCCGGTGCCGTAGTAGACCAGGTTCGACGGCGCGTCATAACTGTACCAACCCCAGGTGGTGCCGCCACCGATCTTCCACTGGTCGCCCTTCCAGGTCTTGAGCGAGGAGTCCTTGCCGACCGGCGCCATCTTGCCGTCGGTCCAGGTCATGGTTTTGTCCGGGTCGATCAGCATTTCGCTGTCGGGACCGACGCTATAGCCTTTCCATACCTGCTTTCCGGTTTTCAGGTCATAGGCGGTGATGTGGCCGCGCACGCCGAATTCGCCGCCGCTGATGCCTGTCAGAACCTTGTCCTTGAAGATGTGTGGCGTATTCGTGTTGGTCTCGCCTATCTTGGGGTCGCCATTTTTCACCTTCCAGACTTCCTGGCCGGTCTTCATGTCGAGCGCGACCAGGGTGGTGTCGGCCTGCTGCAGGATGATCTTGCCGTCGCCATACGCCACGCCGCGATTCACCGTGTCGCAACACATCACGGGGATAACGGCCGGGTCCTGCTTCGGCTCGTATTTCCACTTGATGCTCTGGTCTTCAAGGTTGAGCGCGAAGACCTTGTTGGGGAAGGGGCTATGGACATACATGGTGTCCCCGATCACCAGGGGACCGCCTTCATGGCCCCGCAGCACGCCGGTAGAGAAGGTCCAGGCAACCTGGAGGTTCTTGACGTTTCCCTTGTTGATCTGGCTAAGTGTGCTGTAACGATGGTTCGCGTCATTACCCGCCTGCATCGCCCAGTTCTTGTTGCTCTTCTTTGCCTGCTCCAGACTTTCGTCGGCAAGCGCATTTGCCGTGACAGAGACCAATCCTGCCAACATCAGCAAATGCTTGAGTCGTAAAGCTGAAACCATGTCTGCCTCCTGTAATTTTCGGACTTTTGCATCAACGGCGCGATCAAGTTGGCAATTTATTCCAGCGTCCTCCTGTCCTCGCATTCATCCATGTAGCAGTTAACATGCCACGTTCAACCGATGGCCGATCGCGCCTTTGGCGCATCAACCAAAAGGCATTTTGCCGGCGCTACCGGCATGGGCAATGTGGCTGTCCCTCAAACCGAACAACTCGCAGTGCGGCTTGTTCCGGTTTCGTATCAACGCCTTCGGGCCGCGCGCGGCAACCAGCGCGGCGTGACTGGCATGGGGCTTGCAACCATCATGCGCGGCCTTGCGACATTCAATGAAAAGGGATAGCGCCCGATGAGCTTGCGTGGGAAGCCAAGCCTGCTCCTGCTGTGTGCCTGCATGGTCACGGAGGCAAGCGGCACCCGCGCCCTGCCCGTGCAGCAACTTGCGCCCGGCCTGTTTGTCCACCAGGGCGTGGATGAGGAAATGACACCGGCCAATGCTGGCGCTATCGCCAACATCGGCTTCATCGTGGGCCGACGCTGCGTCGCAGTGATCGATACCGGCGGCAGCCTGGAAAACGGCCAGCGCCTGAGGCTGGCGATCCGGCAGAAGACCAGCCTTCCGGTCTGCTACGTGATCAATACCCACGTCCATCCCGACCATGTGCTGGGCAATGCCGCCTTCCTTGCGGACAAGCCGGCCTTCATCGGACACCGGCATCTTGCAGCGTCCATGCTGGCCCGCCGCGAGCACTATCGCAAGTCCATGGCGCGGCAGATCGGCGAAGCGGCAGCGTCCGTGTCTACGATGGTCGTCCCGACCCGCGCGGTTGCTTCTGAGCTGACGATCGACCTTGGCGGACGGGTGCTGCAACTGCGCGCCTGGCCCACCGCGCACACGGATGCCGACCTCACCGTGCTGGACCAGAAGACCGGCGCGCTGTGGCTGGGGGACCTGTTGTTCGAGCGCCGCGTGCCGTCCCTGGATGGCAGCCTGAAAGGCTGGCTGGCTGCAATGGAGATCCTGCGCGGCCTGCCTGTCCGCCTTGCCATCCCTGGCCACGGCACGCCTGGCCGCGACTGGCCTGGCGCACTGCGCGAGCAGGAGCAATACCTGCAAGCATTGCTGCACGAGGTCAGGCAGGCGATCGCGGACAAGAAAACCCTTGCGGAAACGGCGCCGGGCGCAGCCAGCGGGCACCGCGACAGATGGCTGTTGTTCGACAATTATCATGCGCGCAACGTGACTGTCGCCTACACTGAACTTGAATGGGAAAACTGATGAGACACGATCCGAATGCAGCACCAGGCAGCCCCGTGCCGGCGCTTCGTGCAGGTCACGGGAGCGCGGTGCTTGCCTGCGTTGCTTGCGCACTTTTACTCGCAGCCGCGGCACCGGCCCTGGCGGCCGACAACTGGCCCAGGATCCGGCAGGGCCTGTTCCAGGACCGCGCCATCGCCGAAGACAAGGGTCAGACGATCGAACTGGTGACGCCGGTACGGGCGGAAGATGCCGCAGTCGTCCCGATCGCGATCCGGACCCGCCTGGCGCAGAACCCCGGGCGCTATGCAAGGCGCCTGTACCTGATCATCGACAACAACCCGGCGCCGCTGGCGGCCGTGTTCAACATGACACCCGAGCTTGGGCGGGCCGACATTGAAACCCGGGTCAGGGTCGAGGAATACACCAACATCCGTGTCGTGGCCGAATTGAACGACGACAGCCTGCACATGGTCAGCAACTACGTCAAGGCATCCGGCGGCTGTTCGGCGCCTGCGGGCAAGGATCCGGCCGCGGCCTCGACAGGCAAGATGAAACTGACGCTGGAACGTGCGCCGCATTTGAACCAGCCCCTGCTGGCCCAGCTGATGATCAGGCACCCGAACTCGTCCGGCATGGCAATGGACCAGCTGACCCGGCTTTATGCGCCGCCGCACTATGTGAAACGGATCGAGGTTGCCTATAACGGTCAACAAATCATGAGCGCGGATACCGACATCTCGATCAGCGAGAACCCCAACTTCCGCTTCTATTTTTTGCCGCGGCAGAACGGCACGCTCACCGTGGAAGCGGTCGATTCCAGCGAGCTGTCCTACAAGACGTCATTGCAGGTAAAGGGTGACTGATCACAATCCCAAGTTATCAGGCGAGGCAAGATAACGCGCGGAATGGCATAAAATTCGTAGGGTGTAATAAGCGAAGCGCATTACACCATGGCCGTCGAGCAATCCGGATGCCTGCCGTGATGGACCAGCGGTGTAATGCGCTGACGCTTATTACACCCTACGCGCTGAGCGACCGGTCGGCATGCTTCAGCGGTTTCCCTGCTGCTTCTCCTCCATGCTGCGTGCCAGGTAGCGCACGCCTCGCAGCCAGCTCACGTCCGTGTTGCCGCGGATGTCGACCGACCTGGTCAGCACGATCAGGCCGGACTGCACGTCACGGATCTGGATATTGATGTTGAGGATCAGGTTGCTGACCTTCTGCACCCAGGCAGTCAAGGTCCGGTCGGCGCCGAGCGCACGGCCGATGGCGGCGTCGCAGCCATTGCAGTCATACAGCTTGAACCGGGACTCGAGGTCGGCGATCAGCGCCTCCGCAGGCTTGTTGTCGAGCACCGTGTAGAAACGGCGAGCGATGAATTCCTCGCGCAATGCGTCCGAGATCTTTTTCAGCCGCTCGCGCTGGGCCTCGTCGGAAGCGCGGTCCAGCGTGCCGTCGATCAGTTCGAAGTCGAGCAGGACGATCGTCTTCTGCGGCGCGTCGGCCGCTACGGCGGCCCCATGGCCGAGCACGGCCAGCGTCAGCACGCAGGCACGGAGCCACGCCGCCGTCGCGCGCATCACTTGACGAAGCAGGCTTCATTCGCCTGCTGCTGCACGCCCTTGTAACGCCTGGCCATGCTGCGCACTCCGGGCGGGTCGCGGAATTCCGCGCCGCGTTCGCCGCTGAGCGACTGGTTGCGCAGGGCGGTCGACGCTTCCAGATAGTCGTCGTACTTCAACCGGCTGGCGATCTGGTCGACTACGCATGAACACTTGTACAGGTACTCCTGCTTGCCGCCGTGGTCTTTCATGCATTCCAGCACGTACTCCATGCGCGATGCGGTCGGGAAGTCGTTTGCCGCGGCGCCCACGCCGGGCACGAGGATTGCAATGCCCAACCATGACCTGGCTATCAGATGCTTCATTAAGTCTCCTGGCGATTGATGCGCATGCGGCTTCCGGCGCGGGAACGAGGTGCAATCCTTCATGACAAGCGTTATAGCAAGATTGCTGCCAACCCTGACTGGCCTGCTGGCAACGACCGGTCTTGCCGCCATGACCTGGGCTGCGGGTGTTCCAAAACCGGTGCAGCTTGCGCCGGATGTGTACGCGGTCTTCGGCGCAACCGGCGAAGCTGCGCCCATCAACCATGGTGTCACCGGCAATCTTGGCATTCTCGTCGGGCCGGACGGCGTAATCCTGGTCGACACCGGCACCAGTGCGCGTCATGCGCGCCAGTTGCTGGCCGATATACGCGACATTACCGGCAAGCCGGTCGTGCTGGCCATTAACACCCACCAGGCGCCGGCCTTCGTGTTTGGCAACGGCACATTGCGCAGTGCGGGCGTGCCTATCCTGGCGCACCAGGACACGGACGCCCTGATCAATGAACGTTGCAGCCGCTGCCTCGCACTGCTCAACAGCGCGCTTGGTGCGCAGGAGATGGAAGGCACCGCGGTCGTCCGGCCAACGCGGACCCTGGCACAGTCGACCAGCATCACCGCCGGCGGACGGACCATCGACCTTCTTTATTACGGGCCGAGTTCCGCGCCCGGGTCGATTGCCGTCTACGACCGGAAAAGCGGTGTGCTGTTCGGCGGCGGCATGGTCTCGATCGACCGGATACCCGACGCAAAGGATGCCGATCTCGGCCAGTGGCGCGCGGCCTTGTCCAGCCTGCAGGCGCTTGGCGCCGTGCAAGTCGTACCGGGGGAAGGACCGGCCAGCCACCCGTCGCGGCTGGCCGAACTGAGCGATTACCTCGCACGCCTCGGGGTGGCAGTGGAGGCCGCTTTTGCCCGGCGCGTGAGCCTGGGCGATGCCGCGGCGGCCGCACCGGTTCCGGCCTACCGCCACTGGGCCCAGTACGACAACATGCACCGCAAGAATGTGGAGGCACGCTATCTGCGGCTGGAGAAGGCAGGGCTCGAAGCACGCTGAACCGGACCTGACGCGCAGAAAACAGGAATTCCCGACGAATGTGCCTATGGACCCCTCCTACGAATTGCTGAGCGCCCTGCTGTTCGCTGCCATCCGGCTCACCGGGCTGCCCGCCATTCACGTCAGCGAGCTGCCACCGGTGATACTGCTGCCGCGCAGTGAACTCAACAGGACGGTCTGCGCTGCCGCGCCGGTGCGATGCGCCGGGCTTGCCGCCGCATTCGACACCCAGGCTTACCGCATCGTGGTCGAAGACAAGCTCGATTTCAACGATCCCGACGATGCCTCTTTCCTGCTGCATGAAATCGTGCACGTACTCCAGTTCAAGAACGCCGGCATTACCGGATTTACCTCCTGCACGGCCGTGCTCGACAGCGAGGAACAGGCGTATTCGGCGCAGAACGCCTATCTGCGAGAGCATAACCGGCCGGCCCACCAGGGCGCCATGCTGCGTTATTCACGCTGTCGGCGGCAATAGAGGCGGTTCGGCCTACATCCACGAGTAGCGCGTGCCCAGCCATATGCCCCGGGGGGCGCCGTACCCCCGGAACTGTTCGCCCACCGCATTGGCGCCGTTAAAGCTGTTGCCCGCGCCGGTAAATGCGTTCACGCCCAGCACGCCGATGTTGGCATACTCCCGGTTGAACAGGTTGTTGACACGGGCGAATACGTCCCACCCCTTGCGTATCGTGTAGCGGGTGTCGAGGTTCAACACACTGTAGCCCGGCACCTTGCCGCGTGCATCGCTGTTGTTCTCGTCGCCACGCGCATAAACACTGCTCGCATAGAGTACATTGGCGCCGACCGTCCATTGCGGGGTGACGTCGTAGCCGACGCGCAGCTTGATGCTGTGGCGCGGCATTCCCGGAATCCGGTCGCCGCTCCTGACCTGGATGGCGCCAATGGCGTCGGCGCTGGTGTTGACCGGGCTGTTCTCGGCGAAAGCGCTCTGGTAGGTCGCGTCGATGTAGCCGTAACGCACGCTCATCGACAATGGGCCCAGCTCGCTGCTGGCGCCCAGTTCCAGCCCCTGGCGCCGGGTCTTGCCGACGTTCTGGAAATAACCGGCATTGATCGCCGCGCCGCCGCTGCTGATGAACTGGATGTCGTCATCGAGGTCGGTGCGGTACACCGCCGCGTTCCACGACAGGTGCGTGCCCAGCTTGCCCCGCGCGCCCAGTTCCAGGGTTTTCGCCACCACCGGCTTCAGTGGCGGGTCGGACAGGAAGCTGTTTGGCAGCTTGCACGGCGCTTCCGGATCGGCGCAGGTAAGCTCGATCGCCGTCGGCGCCCGCATGCCTTCGTTATAGGCGGCATAAGCGGTCAGCTGCCTGTTCGGATTGAAGTTCAGGCCGAGCGCAGGATTGAAGCGGGAGAAACGGTGGCTGCCGTCCAGCCGGGGCGCTTCGCCGGTCTGGTCGCGGATATTGACCTTGGCCACGTTGTAGCGGCCCGACATGGTCACGGTCCAGCGCTCGTCCAGGGACAGGGTGTCGCTTGCGAACAGGCCGTAATAGCGGCTCCGGGTCTTGGCGTCGGTATCGAGGTCGAACGGGCCGGTGGCGACCGTACCGCGGTTGTCGGTGAACGTGGCGGTCTGGTCTTCCTGGGTAAAGCGGGCGTCGCCGATGTCGGCGCTGGCGCCGATGACGAACTGGTTCTTGCGCCCGGCCACGTTGCCCAGCAAGGTCAGCTGCAGGCCGGCGCCGTAGCTATGCTGTTTGATCGCCGAGCGGTCGTTGAACGCCTCGGTCGTGTCGGCCACGCCATCGTCGAGCTGGCCGAAATTGTCGTTGACGTTGCTCGACAGGTTGCTGTTGCGGTAGTTGCGGTAGTACAGGTTGGTGCCTACCAGCACATCGTTATTGATGAAGTGGCTGCCCTTGGCAGTCAGGAATATCAGCTTGTTGAGATTGCGGTCAGGATAGGTATAGGCCTGCCGGATGTTATCGGCGAAGGCATTGGGCAGCGTCTGCGTGCCGTCCAGCCGGTTGTCGGCGCTGGTCAGGCTCACATCGAAATCGGTCACGCTGGTCTGGTAGCCAACCTTGCCGAAAAACTGGTGGATGCGGCTGGCATTGTGGTCGGCCCAGCCGCGGTCGTGGGCCAGGTTGCCGGTGACGAAATAATCCAGGTTGCCGCGCTTGCCGCCCTGTTCGAATTCGATTGCGCGGCGGCCGAAGGAGCCGCCGGAAAATTGTACCGATCCGCCTGGATAGGTACTGCCGCTCTTCGTGTACAACGCCAGCGCGCCACCCAGGGTGTTGAGACCGAATGCCGGGTTGGAGCCGGGAATAAGCTGCATGTTGGCAATCGCGGACTGCGGCAGCAGGTCCCAGTTGACGGTGTCGCCAAAGGGTTCGTTGATCCGCACGCCGTCCTGGAACACCGACAGCCCTTGCGGCACGCCCAGCAGCGGCGACGCGGTAAAGCCGCGGAAGCTGATATCCGGCTGGTACGGGTTGCCCTGCGCCGCATTGACGGTGACGCTCCCGGCGTTTTGTTCCAGATGGTCGCCCAGGCTATTGTGGCGCTGGCGTTCGATGCTGCCACTGTTCAAAAGCTGAACATTGGCTGGTACATGTTGTATCGGCGTTCCCAGCCCGGGCAGCAGCGTGGTGCCGATCACTTCCACCGTCGGCAGTTCCAGTGCTTCGGCCGGATTGCCCTGCGCCTGCGCGCCGTCCATGCAGGCAAATGTCCCGGCCACCGCTATGCCATACGCAGCATGCCGTCGTTGCGAGGCTTGTCGTTCCATGCCCGTCTCCCTGTTCCGTTTTTATCTGGACGCCTTGAAATTGGCGTCAGCCTGTCACTGCGAAGCAACTTTGCGTCGACGTAGCATGGTTCATGCCAAAGCCGGTCACCAGCATCGGCTGTCCTGGAATGCTACGCGCGGCTGGGCATCACAAGCCGGGAATCATCTTGCAATGATGCCGTGCCGGCTGCGGATAGCTTTGATGTTGTACAGACAATTGTCAGGAGTGCGGGGCGAGATATTGAACATGGCGGCTGGATCAGCCTGATGCGCGATGGGCACAGTCGGAAAGGCGGGACGAGGCGCTTTTGCCGCGCCCCGCCCCGCCCCGCCCGCCCTAAGTGCCTACTCGGCTGCGACCGACCTTGGCGCAGCAGCCATGGGCTGGCCGCCCGGGCCGGCTGCGAAGGTCAGCGGGCTGGCCGGAGCCTGCTGGCCCACGCCCGGCTTGCTCCAGTCGCACACGCCTTGCGGGAAGACTGCCTGCAGCCTGGCCAGCTGGCCGGCGCTCAGCGTTGCCGGCGCATACTCGGCCACGTCGAGCGGCTTGAGCTGGCACTTGAGCACGTCTTCGGTCCGCGCGCCGCCGGCAACCTGGCGCGGCGAGGCTTCCGGGTTCAGCAGCGGGTCGGCATTGCAGGCCTGCTGGCTGGTCACCTTGTTGGACTGCGTCGGGTCGGTGCTGAGCAGGCAGTAGTCGAACGCCTCCGCCGGTTTGGCGCTCTTGACCTTCTGCTCGATGGACGCCGTGGAGGTATCGGCCTTCAGGCTGGTCAGCCACTTGTCCATGGTCAGGAACGCTTCGGTGCCCATATTGCCCGGCGGGACCGCAAAACCGTTCAGGCCGAAGCGCCACAGCACCTGGTTGTCATGGCCGCCCGCATCGCGGTCGAGGCGATCGCGGATGGAGAAGCTGCGCCAGACATGGTGGATGCCGGTCAGGAAGGTGCCCGGCGCCATGGTGACGGCCGGGGTCAGCGAGTCGTCATAGCCGCGCATGTCGATCTCGGCGTGCTTGGCGTGGTTCTTGCCGTTCAGGACGATGCCGGCGCGGTAGGCCACGTCGAGCGCCGCGGCGTCTGCCGTAGTCCTCGATGGGATCAGGTTGGAGTCGCGGTCGACGCCGCCGACGAGCTCGTTGACCGTCACGAATTCCTCGGCCGTGATGGCACCGCTCTTCAACGCCTTCAGGCCGTACTGCACGCCGACGTTGTCGCGGGTGTCGTTGGCCTGGGTCGCATTGGCCTTGCCCCAGATGGCCTCGCCCCAGCTTGCCGCATTGCAGCGCGCGCCGTTCGGGTTGGTGGCCGCATCGTAGACCTGGCTGGCCGGCAGCTGGCAGTTATTGGTCGAGGTCGGCAGTGTCGTGATCCTGCCGGTGGCGTTATCCGCCGGAAGCACCACGCGCTGGAAGTAATTGCCGGCCTTGGCGTTGCTGCCGAACAGATTCTGCCAGCCGTGGCATGCGGTCTGGTCCTCGTGGCCATTGATCGCCGCCTTCCTGGCATTGACCTGCGCCTGGGTGTAACCCTGGGTGCTCATCAGGGTGAGCCACGCCGGCTTCTGGTAGGCCTCGACCAGCACCGAGCAGTCGCCCACCTCGATCCCCGTGGTCTCGGAGTCGGGATACGCGCAGGAAACCGTGAAGCCGTCCATCAGGTTCGGCGTGATCGACATCGCCATGTGCGAATTGATCGAGCCGCCGGAGCAGCCCGTGCCCATGGTGAACTTGACCGGGCCGTAGGCATCGACGATGCGCTCCTTCATCATCGTCACGGTCTCGGCCATCATGACCCGGTTGGAGTTCTGCAGCGAGTCGGTCATGCTGTTCTGCACCACCATATAGCCGCGTGAGAGCGACTTGTCGTCGGTCCAGCTGGGCGCCGGACGCAACTGCCGGCGCGGCTGGCCGGTGCTTGCGCCGAACTGGTAGAGCACCTTGCCGTTCCATTGCGCCTGGGGCGCGGTCGGCGTCCATGGCTTGGTCGGGTCGAACAGGACAGCGATGTCATAGATGCCGCGGTTCATCGTGCCGCGCTCGACGCGCACGATATACGGCACCCGCACGCCATTGTCGGTGGTCGTGGTCGCCATGTCGGCCGGCGTGGTGCCCTGGGTATAGGGCTTGAAGCACGGGTTGGCCGGCGCCGCCGCGGCCTGCGGCGGGTTGGGATCGGTAAACGCCACGGTCGGACTGGGGTCGGGCAAGGCCGGATTGCAGCTGGCGGTGGTGGTCTTGTACCAGAGCCTGGTCTCGGTGGCGATATTGCACTTGGCGTCGATCGCCGCGGTGGTGAGGCCGCTGGCATTGGTGGCAGGCTGGGCGCCGCTTGCGCCTACCGGTGTCGGTGTCGCACAGAAGAAGGTCGCCGGCGGGTTGCCCGAGAAGATCGGGCCGCCACGGGACGCATTGGTGATCGTCAGTTTCGCTGGGCGCGTACCATTGGTGCGGGCGGTCAGCACGTTGCTGCCCACTTTCAGGCCGTTGACCAGGCCCAGGGTGCGGCCGTCGCGCGTGGCAAATGCGCTGGTGACGTCGCGTCCGTCCACGCTGACATTGAGTCCGCTGGCGTCGGCGCCGGCCGGAACGGCGATTTCCACCAGGGCGTCGCCATCGGTGACCATGTCGGCCCGGGTGGAAAGGACTTTTATCTCGGGAATGAGCGTGGCGCTGTTGTCATCGTCGCTGCTGCTGCCGCAGCCGGCCAGCAATACTGCCACGCTGGTGATTGCCAATGCGCACGGGCGCAATTTGGGTGCTGTCAATTTCATTCTGTCTCCGTCATTTTTATGTATCGGACGCGCCCGATGGCTGAAGGGGCACGATCGCTTTTATAGAACGCGGTACGGTTTGAAGCGGAAGATTCCTTTCCGATCAACAACTTGGGTGCATCGAAATGCGCAGCCCGAATTAATTATAAAGATGAAGAAAACAAACGTATATAAAATAAAATCGTGTTCCGCGGTGCGAAATTAAGCGTGAACAGGAATGATTGTTGCGCGCGATGTTGACAGCAGGACTCGGCATTCAGGCGAATAAATGCCCCGTTCCGGCCGCGTCATCATCTCTGGCGACGACCAGTGGCAAAAAGGATAAAACGTGGCATTGCCGCGCATCAATTTAGTGCGGGTTAATGTTTCCCACAAGAAAATACATTATGATGTCCAACCTGACACCAATTTGTGCCTTGCCATGCACCAAAACGTCTTTTCACTATTGTTTCCCATGGCCCGGCACGCCTCGGCGCTTGCGCATCGCCCGCGCGTGCTGCGGTTTTCCTGCGCAGCCTGAACAAGAGTACGCACCAGACAGTCAACGACGATTCGATGGAAAAACAAATCACTATCGCGCAGCTTCGCGTAGGCATGTACCTGGAGAAATTGCCAGGTTCATGGTTGAGCAATCCATTCTGGAAGACCGCACGCTTGCTGGACACCGCCGACGAGGTCGACCTGGTGCGCAAGAGCGGCATCAGGCATGCGGTGATCAATACGGCGAAAGGCCTCGATGTCGCCGCAGAAGAAATAGCGAAGCCGGACGTCGTCGCGCCGGCACCGCGGCCGCCGAGTCCGCCGCCAAGGCCGGTTCCGGCCAAGTCCAGCGTCGAACAGGAGCTGAAGGTCGCCGCGCAGGTTATCGCCCGTTCCAAGTCCGCCGTCACCGCCATGTTCAACGACGTCCGGATGGGCAAGGCGGCCGACCTTTCGGTGACCGCCATGGTAATCGACGATATTTCCGATTCGATTGCACGCAACACGACCGCGCTGGTCAGCCTGGTTCGCCTGAAGAACCAGGATGACTACACCTATATGCACAGCGTCGCCGTCTGTGCGCTGATGATCGCGCTGGCCAGGCAGATGAACCTTCCGCCCGACGCCGTGCGGGAAGCCGGGGCGGCCGGCTTGCTGCATGACATAGGCAAGATGGCGGTCCCCTCGTCCATCCTCAACAAGCCGGGAAAATTGTCGGACGATGAATTCGACACCATCCGGCAGCATCCAAAGGCAGGGTACGACCTGCTGGTGCAGGCTGGCGAGGTGGGCGAGATTGCGATGGATGTCTGCCTGCATCATCACGAGAAAATGGATGGCTCCGGCTATCCGCATCGGCTCAAGGGCGAACAGATCAGCCTGTACGCACGGATGGGCGCGATCTGCGACGTCTACGACGCGCTGACCTCCGACCGTGCGTACAAGCAGGGCTGGCCTGCCGCCGAGTCGATCAAGAAAATGGCAAGCTGGTGCGACACCCATTTCGATGCGCAGCTGTTCCGTGCCTTCGTGAAGTCGGTGGGCATCTATCCGGCGGGAACGCTGGTGCGGCTGTCGTCGGGCCGGCTGGGCGTCGTGATCGAGCAAAGCGAGACGTCCCTGCTGACGCCGCGCGTCCGGGTGTTCTTTTCCACGCGGTCCAACACGCACCTGCCGCCCATGGTGATCGATCTCGGGATGCCGGGAGAGCGCGAGCAGATCCTGAAAACCGAGGATCCGGCGCAGTGGAACTTCATCAATCTAAACGCCTACTGGGCAGCATAGTCCGGCCCGCCGCTTGTGGCGGCCGCGCTGGTTCGCTAATAACGGTCGGCTGGAGCATGTTCATGCTGGCTTGCGCCAGATGCGCCACTTCCGCGCAGCGACAGTTGCCGTTGC